>NZ_BTPT01000083.1:0-46537 GCF_054408565.1 Vallitalea sediminicola | reverse complement strand
GTAAGTATACCCTTGGCCTTACCTCCATTGGAAGAGATGGAGAAGAAAAAGATATGGTAACAGGCACTAACAAGCCGAGAATATACGTCGGCAAAAATACTTTTGTAGCGACAGCTAAGCAATGTCTGATGACAAGTGATGTAACTATGGAGATTATTGATACTACTGGTATTGATACCCCAATGGGAGAAATTATTATTACTAGGTCGTTAAGTGATGGTTATATTGAACTTGCTGGACCTTCAGTAAATACTTCAATGAAAGAGATTTGCATTAAGTTAAGAGATTATGGATGTGACTATGTATTGTGTGATGGCGCTGTTTCAAGAAAAACATTTGCATCACCAACAATTACTGACTCAACAATTTTATGTACGGGTGCATCAGTCAACAAAGATATTTATAAAGTTGTTGATGAAACCGTTCATACAGTAAATCTTCTATCTATCAAAAGTGCAGATACTGATTTATCAAAATTATTATGGGGAAATAATGATTACAAAGTATGTTTGATTGATAAAAACCATGATATAAAATATCTTCCTGTTCTAACATCATTAGAAGCATCAGGAGATATTGTTGAAAATATTGATGAGCATACAAAATATATAGTTATAAAAGGTATTATATCAGATAGATTACTTCTAGGAATCATAGGGAGTACACATCTATATAAAAATATTATAATAATTATTGAAGATGGTACTAAGATGTTTGTTAGCGAAAAAGTATATGACATGTTTATAAGAAGCGGGGGGATGATTGAAGCATTAAATAGTATAAATCTAATTGGAGTTACCATTAATCCAGTATCTCCGTTTGGTTATGAATTCGAAAAGGGTAGACTGGAGTCCTTAATTAGTAGAGAGATAAATTTGCCTGTTTATAATGTAAGGGAAGATAAAAATTACTAGGGAGGTGGTCATAATAAAATATCTAGATAATAAAATAAAGGAAGAGATTGGTCTTAACTATGTATTTAATGAATTATATATTATTACTCCCTATGGAATGACCAGGAAGAAAAAGATTAGAGTCTATAATAGAATGGAAATGGATTTACTCCATAATGAACTAGATAATGTTGAAAATATAATTGATAGTCTGCAAAGGAACAAAGAGTCATATAGTGAAATTGAAAGAAATATGATGGAGTTTAAGGATATCACTAATCTTATTAAAAGATACAACAGGAATTATATATTAGATGAAGTAGAATTATTTGAAATCAAAAGTTTTGCTATAAATATCCAAAAGTTGTTAAGCACATATAAAACTCTTGAATTAGATATAGATATTGAATTATATTCCATGAAGAAAATCATCAAACTATTAAATCCTGAGAATAATACTTCCCATACTTTTTATATATATAATGCTTATAGCGGGGAGCTTGAAGGTATCAGAAATAAGAAAATGCAGTTAGAAAAAATAATATTCAAAGAAGAAGACCAAAAAAGAATTAAATTATTAAAAAATGAAAGATTGGATTTAGTAGTAGAGGAAGAAAAGTTAGAGAGTATCATCAAAAGGGATTTAAGTACAAAAATGTATGATTATATAGATAAAATCAAACATAATATTGATGCATTAGGTAGATTAGATATACTTATCGCAAAAGGAAAGATAGCAATAGAGTATTCAGCGGTAAAACCTAAAATAATGGAAAACATTAATATTTACTTTAAGGAAATGAAAAATCCCAAAGTAATAAATCATTTAGAAGAGAATAATAAAAATTACATACCTGTAAGTATTAGTTTGAAGAATGGAGTAACTGTTATTACAGGAGCCAATATGGGAGGAAAGAGTGTTACCATAAAAACCATGGTGCTGAACTTATTATTAGCCCAAATGGGTTTCTATGTATTTGCAAAGGAAGCTGAATTTTCTGTAATGGACTTTATCTACCTGATATCAGATGATATGCAATCCATAAGTAAAGGACTTAGTTCTTTTGGTGCAGAGATCATTAAGATAAATGAAGCTGTAAAAGATATTAAGAAAAGTAATGGATTCATAGGATTAGACGAATTCGCAAGAGTCACCAATCCGGGAGAAGGGTCCATTCTTTTGAGAGCTTTATGTAAATTTCTAAAAGGTTACAACACTATAAGCCTCATATCAACACATTATGATGGTATCATTGATGAAGATATGAAACATTATCAAGTAATAGGTCTGAAGAATGTTGATGAGTGTATATTAAAGAATAAAATAAATATAGATAAAGAAGACTCAACTCGCATTATCCAAGACAAAATGGATTATAGATTAGAGGTTGTAGATGAAAATTGTACTGTTCCAAAAGATGCTATAAAGGTAGCTAAGCTATTAGGACTTGATGAAAAAATATTAGACTATACAGAATCTATTTATTATCTAAAGAAGGTTGGTGGGTATAATGGAAAGTAAAATAAATCTTAATGTGGAGTTAGTTGATGATTGCAGAAATGCAGCAAGAAATATTGCTATAGAGACGCAAGAATTTATTGAAAGACATACGACTGTCTCTGTGGAAAGAACTGTATGCAGATTATTAGGAATTGATGGGGTAAATGATTATATGGTACCACTTCCTAATGTTGTGGTGGATAATATTAATAAAGGTGGAGGGTTATCAATTGGTGCGGCAATTTACATAGGTAATGCCATGATAAAGTATTCTTTGACACCACAAATGGTAGCTGAAAAAGTAGCAAGTGAGGAACTTGATTTAACGAAAATTCCTATGGGGGATATATTTGATATAAAAGTAGTACTTGATAAAACAGCAAAAGAGACAGTAGCTAAAATAAGAAAGAATAGTAATAGACGTGAAAAGCTATTAGAAGAATTTGGTGATAAGACAGAACCTTATCTATACGTAATAGTTGCTACTGGTAATATATATGAAGATATAACTCAAGCTGTAGCAGCAGCTAAACAAGGAGCAGATATAATAGCTGTTATAAGAACAACAGGGCAGAGTCTTCTTGATTATGTTCCATATGGAATAACTACAGAGGGATTTGGAGGTACTTATGCTACACAAGAAAACTTTCGCTTAATGAGAGAAGCTCTAGATGAAGTTTCTATAGAGTTAGGAAGATATATAAGATTGTGTAATTATTGTTCTGGATTATGTATGCCTGAAATAGCAGCAATGGGAGCTGTTGAGAGATTGGATGTAATGCTTAACGATGCCTTATATGGAATACTGTTCAGAGATATAAATATGCAGCGAACTATGATAGATCAGCATTTTTCTAGAATAATCAATGGATATGCAGGTGTAATAATTAATACTGGGGAGGATAATTATTTAACAACTTCAGATGCAGTAGAAGAAGCGCATACCGTTCTTGCTTCACAGTTTATTAATGAACAATTTGCCTTGTTGGCAGGATTGAAGGAAGAATTGATGGGTCTCGGTCATGCATTTGAAATGAATCCGGAATTAAAAGATGGATTTTTGATGGAATTGGCTCAAGCGCAGATGGCAAGAGAGATATTTCCGAAAGCACCATTAAAATATATGCCTCCAACAAAATTCATGACTGGTGATATCTTCAAGGGTCATGTTCAAAATACATTATTTAATATGGTTTCAATATTAACTAATCAAAAAATACACTTGTTAGGTATGTTAACAGAAGCTATTCATACACCTTTTATGGCAGATAGAGCGTTGTCTATAGAAAATGCCAGATATATTTTTAATAATATGCATTCTCTAGGAGATGAAATAACTTATAAAGAAGATGGCATTATTCAAAATAGAGCAAAAGAAGTTCTTAGTAAAACTAATGACCTATTATTAGAAATTGAGAAAGAAGGGCTTTTCAAGACTCTTGAAAAAGGTATATTTGCAGGTGTTAAGAGACCTATAGATGGTGGTAAAGGATTAGATGGAGTTATGTTGAAGGATAGAGAATACTTTAATCCTTTTATTGAATTGATGTTAGATAAATAGATAGGAGTGAGATACATGAGTGGTGGTTTATATTCTATGGAGAAAAGGGATTATGATACAACCCTTGATCTATGTAAGTTAGCTCCTTACGGAGATACAATGAATGATGGTAAGGTACAGTTAAGTTTTACATTACCAGTTGTTGATGATGAAAATGGAATGGAAGCGGCTAAGATTCTGGCTAAGAAAATGGGTATTACAGAGCCTTCAGTGGTTTGTCATAATGCTCTGGATAAAGAATTTACTTTTTATGTTGTATATGGTGGTGTGAGTCATAGAGTGGATTATACAAAAATCCATGTTGAGCGTATTGAAGTGAATACAATGGATATGAAAGAGATTAATAATTACATAAGAGAGCATATCAAAAGAAAAGTTGTAATAATTGGAGCGAGTACTGGTACCGATGCTCATACTGTAGGTATAGATGCAATTATGAATATGAAGGGTTATGCTGGACATTATGGATTAGAAAGATATGATATGATTGATGCTTATAATCTTGGCAGTCAAGTACCTAATGAGGAATTTATAAAAAAGGCTATAGAGTTGAAAGCTGATGTTCTTTTGGTTTCTCAGACAGTTACACAAAAGAATATACATATAGCTAATTTGACTAATCTTGTTGAATTACTGGAAGCTGAAGGATTAAGAGATAAGATTATACTTGTATGTGGTGGGCCAAGGATTACGCATGAGTTGGCGAAGGAAATAGGTTTTGATGCAGGGTTTGGTCCAGGTAAGTATGCTGATGATGTAGCTTCTTTTGTGGTAACACAGATTAAGGAGAGGAATTAATGTTAGTTTAAATAAGTCAGAAAAAGTGTTTTGTTCGGACTTGGGTTCTGCAAAATAGTATATGTATATACATATACTATTTTGCTTCTAATGATCGTTAATTTAGTCACAAAACACGTTTTCTTCTGAGTGCAGAATAATTAGTTTGTTTTTTTGATTATAGTTGAAGTTCTATAAGTGATTTATAATAATTAAATATTAAATTGGCTTGAAGTTTTTACAGGCGTCTACGTAAGCTAGTATATTTTCCCAGGGTACTTCGGGTTCTAATAAATGGGTTGGAGCACATATTAATCCGCCTTTTTTTCCGGCTAGAGTTAAATTTTTGATTACTTCTTCTTTTATTTCAGTAGGAGTTCCAAAGGGCATAGCAGTCTGAGTACCAATGGTACCGAAAAAAGAAATTTTGTCGCTGTATTTTTCGTGAATTTCATCAAAAGTCATACATTCCGGTTGAACTGGGTTAAGGACATCTACACCTACGTCTATGAGATGTGGTATGAATGGGGTGATGAAACCACAGCTGTGATAGAAGATTATTATATCAGGATTAATCTCTCTAACAGTATCTATAATCTTTTTTAATCTAGGTTTTAACCAAGTTACATACATATCTTCGCTGAGCATTATGCTGTTCTGCATTCCTACGTCGTCTCCGAAGAAGAGCATATCTGCTCCAGCTTTGACGAATGAAACTGCTCTTATAATGGATAATTCAGTTACACGGTCAAGTATAAATGTTGCTTTCTCAGGGTCAGTGATCATATCCATCATTAGTTGTTCCATACTGCGTAGATACCATGATAGTTCCCAAACTGTACATTGCATGTTACCCATAGCGGCTAAGCCTTTTGCGTGATATTCATCACATTGTAATCGTTGATGTGTATGGTCAGCATTAGCAAAATCGGGGAATGGATATGATTGAAGTTCTTCCATGATTGTCAGATCTTTCATAGGATGACGCATATATGTCATATGCATAGCTGCTTCGCTGCCTGGTTCATGAGCAACTCCCCATTCATCAATATAAGTCCCTTCTTTTAGTTGGAAGTTATAGTAAGAACGATATTTTTCAGTATCATGATTAATTAGTTTTCTATCTTCAATACAACGCCAAGGCATATCAAAGTATTCTTGATAAGATGTATTAGAATTAGTTTCCATTTTATATTTTTCTAACAATGATGGACATAAGTCGAAAAAAACAGGAGCCTCTTCATAACCTTGTCTTTTGATTAATGAGATTAAATTTTCTTTTTTTGTCATTATTTATACCTCCTTATATGTATAATATGGTATTATATTAATAAGTATAAATGCTGTTAATATAAATAAAAATGATATAAATGGTAAAATTAATGTAAAAAATGGTATGGAGATGGTGTGGTGAATATGCCTAAGGAACTTTTTGTGACAGATACTTGTTATTATCATATTAATCAAAAACCTATTGAAGGAATAATATCATGTGGATTTTTAACAAAAAACAATGAAAAAAGATTACATAATTTCATTTATTATGGTGGCTTCATTGTTCTAAGCGGCAAAGGTAAATATATTGGTGAAGATGGCAAGGTGATAGAGTTGAGACCTGGTTATTTTGTTCAGCGAAGACCAAATGTAAAACATACAACAGTTGTAGAATCAACTGAACCTTGGTTGGAATTTTATATTTGTATGGGTCCATCAATATATGAGTTATTAGGAGAAATAGGTATTATCAATACAGTTGATCCGGTTTTTAAGATTAAGCCAAATCATATACTTGTTAATCAGTGTACTAAATTATTAACAAGTTTTAAGGAAGCAAAAGAAAAAGATGTAAAGAAATTATTCATCAAGGTTCAAAATTTATTGATGTTGATTAATTCTCTCTATGAGCAATTAGATATCTTGAATGAAGAAGATAATTGCATTGATATGTTGTGTGATACATTAAGTCATGGGTTCCAGAGAAAAATAGATTTAAAAGAAGAAGCCAAGAAATATAACATGAGTTATGAAAAGCTGAGAAAAATTTTTAAACAACGAATAGGAGTTTCGCCACATAAATATTTAATTACAAAACGTATTAATGAAGCTCAGAGTATGTTGCATAATCCTAATCTTACCATATCTGAAATAGCTGATATGTTGGGTTTTTATGATTCGTATGCGTTTTCTAACCAGTTTAAAAAGATTGTTGGTGTATCTCCAAAAAAATTTCGGGGACAATCTAATTAATTTGACAAATGGTAAAATATTACAGAAATATTACAATTCCAAATAAAGGTTGCAATTTATTTGATAATAGGATATAATAGTTAACGGTTAAGATATTAAAAAACGAAAGAAATGTAAACGAGAAAAAGGAGGTTGTGTACAAATGTTAAACATGATAAAAATGAACTCAAAAGAAACTTCATATTGTAGTAATATTATACACGACTTGGACCTTTCAATATTTGATAGATAATTTATTGATTATAGATAATAGTAGCCGTAGGTCATGTATGATGCCCTAGGGTCTTTTTATGCATAAAAAAGTATTCAAAAAGCCATAGGGTAGCCCTATGGCTTTTTCTATGTTTGTAACCTTAATAGGATTACATAGAATTCTTATGATAAAGGAGGTTGAATAAATATGATGGTGATAAGATTTTAACTAGTAATTAGGGTAGCTAGAATTTTATGGGAGGATACTTATGAATATAATAGACGGAACATTGGGATTAAATATGTAGAAGCAAAGAATTGGTGAAAAATGTAGAATGAAATTATAAAAAATCAAAAAATAACAGGAGTTGATATTATGAGTGACATATCAATAATACAAGATATAGATAATATGGATAGTACAGATTATAAGGACAGCATCAAGGAGGGAATAAGAATGTCGACTATAAGTATGGCAATGAATATAGGTATATTCAAAGTGAATTTGACGGTTAATAAAAGTGATGAACTACTTAAAAAGAAAAAAAAGAGTCATCAATCTAAATTAAGGATAAAAGAAGCCATTAGGGCAAAAAATGAAAAGATAGATAAATATTCAATGTGTAATTTTATGATATAAGATAATATATAAAATTAGAATAGGAACTAGAATATATAGCCTGTATATAGGCATATATCTAGTTCCTATTTAATTAAAATGATATGTTTCAATAGTTAGAAATATTATTTTGAAATAAAAGTTATTGTATTTTGATAACTATCGGTGCTACAATGTATATTATAAATAAATATGCTGTAAATTAGCGAAAAATGTTATAAAATTAATGGTAAATGTTATTAAATGGAAGGATAGTCATATGAATAAGATTGTGCAATACATAAAAAAAACCCTGGGAAATATAAGTCTTAATCATAAATTTTCGATAATTATTACTGTTTCTGTCTTGATATGTGTTGGAGTGACATCTATATTTTCATTTTATATATTTGGAAAGTATAATCAGTTGTTATATCATAACACATCTCATATTCTAGAAATGACGATTGTTAATATAGAAAAAGACCTCAAGCAAATAGAAAGAATAACGGATTCTATTATTGGCGATCGTGTCATTCAAAATCAAATGCCCACTATACAAACAAAAAAAATGAATATTATGTATAGCGAATCGATTACAAATATTAGTAAAACCCTGAATGAATACTACTCAGATGAAAATATCATTTCCATGGCAATTTATACAGATAATCTACGTATTAATTGTGGTTGGAATTTTTTGGATGATAAAAATGAAGTAATACAAAGAGCAATTTCAGAAGCTAAAAATGCTGGTGGTAAAACAGTATGGTTATCAAGTGAACGTAGGGACTCAAGTGTAATATGTGCAAGGGATATAAGACAGGTAAAAAATCTTACTTTAGAAAGTATGGGAGTACTAGTTGTTCATGTTGATTTGAAAGATATATTAGAGAAACAATTGGTTTATTATAAAAAACTTAAGTATAACCCATTGATAAGTATAGTTTCACAAGAAGAAGTTTTATATAGTAACCTTGATATAGATTTGAAAATTAAAAGAAAAAGCTTGGATAATACTTATAGCATTATGAAAAATGGTAGAAATGAATACTTTGTAACAGAGATAGAGAATCTTTTCTTGCCATGGAAATATACAATATATATTCCTTTTGATTCTATAGGAGGTTCAATAAAATCTCTTAGATTAGTAATGGGAATAGTACTTGTCATAGTAATGCTTGGGGCATTTGGATTAAGCCTCAAAATAGTATCTCAGATCATAAAACATTTTGATACTCTAGTTGATAAGATGCATACATTCAAAAAAGGTAATTTTACTATTGATTGTGAATATGACTATACCAATAGAAATGATGAATTGGGATTTGTACATAGAAGTTTTGATGAAATGGTTAATGATATTAGGAAATTAGTAAATGATAATTATGTAAAACAACTTTTGATTAAAGATGCTCATATAAAATCGTTACAACAACAAATTAATCCACACTTTTTATTTAATATATTACAAACGGTTAATTGGATGGCAAAAGCCAATAATCAGACAGAAATATCTATCATCGTTGAATCTGTAGGTAAAATGTTGAGATTTGCATTAGATGAACAGAATAATGTAGTAGTGCTAGAAAAAGAATTAGAGAATACACAAAATTATATAGTTGTTCAAAAAATAAGATATAAAGGTAGATTAGAAACAGAGATAGATGTTTCGGATTGTTTATATAATGAAAAAATACCTAAAATGGCATTACAGGCTATTGTAGAAAATGCGATCAATCATGCCCTTGAGAACATGTTGGAGACCTGTATTATCAAGATTACCACTCAGGATACAGATAACTCATTTAATTTAATAGTAGAAGATAATGGTCCTGGAATTCAGGAGGATATGCTGGAAAAACTGGAAAATAAAACAGTTAAACCCTCTGGGCTAGGTATTGGGTTAACAAATATTCATAAGCGAATACAATTATTATTTTCAGATGAATATGGTCTTGAACTTCAAAATACAGGGCATGGAACGAGAGTAATAATAAAATTACCAAAAGGATAGTTTAAAACATTAATAATACATTTTACAACTATTATGATTAGTAAATTTACTAGGAGGATTATCATGTATAAACTATTACTAGTTGATGATGAAAGTATTGTAAGAGAAAGTATAAGTCAATTGATTAATTGGGAGAAATTTGATATAAGTCTTGTTGGAAGTTGTTCTAATGCTTTTGAAGCAATTGATATAGCAAAAAAAGGTAGAATAGATATTATTATTACAGATATCAAAATGCCTGTGATGAATGGTATAGAACTGATAAAGAATATAAAATCACTTGGTATCGATTGTGAATTCATTATTTTATCAGGTTACAACGAATTTGAGTTTGCTAAAAATGCAATGCAGGAGAACGTTAAGCATTATATATTGAAACCTTGTAGTGAAAAAGAAATTGAAGAAGCATTACTAAAAACTATTTCGGATATTAATGATAAGAGAATAATTCAAAAGAAGATGGAAGCTCAACAATTTGTTCAACATATCTTTTTGCAACAATTCATTAATCTGGTATTACAGAATAGGGAACCAGATCTGGAAATGGAACATTGGTTGAACATATTATTTTCAGAATATGATAAATTATTTTGGGTTAGCTTCAATTGTGATAATGATATAAATAATCCAAAAGGCGTCTATGATACTTTTCTAGAATTTGCTGATTCAACATCGTCAACGGTGATTTCATCTGTTATGAAAATTAATAATACATTAGGATGTTTCTATTTTTCAACAAATAATGAATTGCCTTATAATAAATTGACGTATCTACAGAGAAGACTATTGGAGAAATTAGGTAGTATGCCTGTGCTTAATAAAGTATTAAGATGTTCACCTAATGAACTATGCGATAATATTACTAAGATCTACAAAGACTCATCATACTATCTAATCATAAATAGGGATGGCATAAACAGATGTGATATAAAAGGAGCTTACAACGATGTAGACATTGCTGATATTCAAGAACAATTTATAAGATATATTACACGAGGTGATAAGCAAAGTATTGATAACCATATACAATCGTTGTTTTATAAATATGACAGAAATTTTTCTATTATGGTGTGTACTAAATTATTAATTAAATATTCATCGGCAGGTTTACTTGACACTAAGTATTTGACTAGCATTCTAAATAAAGTATACACGATAAATGAAATAAAAGAAGTGATTGGAATTTTCAGTGAAGTTATCAGTAGCTTGATTCGTATCGACGATAAAGATGAAAATTTTATTGATAAAATAACTAACTATATTAATGAACATCTAGATGATTCAAATCTTACTTTGAAGTGGTGTGCAAAAGAGTTGGTTTTTCTTAACGAAGACTATATTAGTAGAGCATTCACTAAACAAGTAGGTCAGAATTTTAAATCTTATCTTAATCATAAACGTATTGAAAGGGCTAAGAATCTAATAAGCCTCATGAGAGAAGATGAGAAGATATATACGGTAGCAGAGAAAATAGGATTAGGTCATAATCCACAATATTTTAGTAAGATATTTAAAAAAAGTACAGGATATACACCAAAGGAATATAGGGATTTATATAATTAATGTCGGATTTGTACACAAAACACCACATCTTTGTTTATTTATATAAATATTTATATCGGATATTATATATATATAGCAAAGAAGGGTGAATGAATATGAAAATATGTGTATATAATTTTTTGAAGTGCTATTTATCTCATTGATTTATCCAAGAAACATTTAATTTCTTAAAGAATAAGAAATTGTATTTATAGTTGAGAAGACTAACGGTTGTGTTGATAGGGGAGATGCCTTACTCCCATTTAGAGATCTTAACTATTTGATAAATGTTTGATTGGAGCAGGGGACAATTACAAAGTGCTGACTATATCGCATATTATTCAAGAACAAGAAATTACCCATGAAGATATGGGGCGTTTTTAAAAAAATATTCTTCATCCTTCAAGATTCAAGTTGCTTATAATGGTATGAATATATTAAATAACTAAAAACATGGAGGATCGGATAATGAAAAACAAGAAAAGCTGTTTATTAATAATATTATTAATAGTTAGTATGGTACTATCTGCATGTGGTACTGGAAAAAGCACATCAAAGGACAATGACTCCGACAAAGATAAAGTAAGTCAAGAAGATTCCCAAGTAATGACACCATTAGGTAAATACCCTGAAATGGTAACTCTAAATGTTGCAAAAACAATTGCAGCCAATCCTAATCTAGTTGATGGACAAACTCCAGAGGACAATATTTTACTTGATTGGATTCGTGATGAGTTAAATATTGATGTAAAAGTTGCATGGCAATCAGAAGGAAGTGAATATAATAATAAGCTTTCATTAAACATTGCAGCAGGAGCTTTACCTGATATGTTCATTATTCCAGCAGAAAACTATTTAACATTTAGACAAATGGTAGATAATGATTTATTAGCAGATTTAACAGATATATATGATAAATGTGCTGGTGAGTATATGAAGAGTACATACGAATCATATAATGGCAAGAATCTAGAGCCTTTAACTATTGATGGAAAATTAAGAGCTATTTCTAGTGCTAGCTTAGGATATGGACATAATGTTCTATGGTTACGTAAGGACTGGATGGATAAACTTGGGTTAGAAGAACCTAAGACTATGGATGATATTAAACATATATTAAAAGAATTCATTGATAAAGATCCAGGAAACAATGGCGCTGGTAATACAGTTGGTTTAGCATTAAGCGCAACTAAACCTGTTGGTGGATATGCAAACCAATATGGAGCTGAACCAATATTCCACAGTTTAGGAGCATTTCCTTCACAATGGATGC
Source organism: Vallitalea sediminicola (assembly GCF_054408565.1). Classification (NCBI taxonomy): domain Bacteria; kingdom Bacillati; phylum Bacillota; class Clostridia; order Lachnospirales; family Vallitaleaceae; genus Vallitalea; species Vallitalea sediminicola. Next base: position 33,936 of record NZ_BTPT01000083.1, on the reverse strand, counting down.
AAGATGAGAATGGAAAAATATTCTATGGTTCAACAGCACCTGAAGTAAAAGAAGGATTGAAAATTCTAAGAGACATGTATAGTGATGGTTTAATAGATAAACAATTCTTAACACGTCTTGGAACAGGTGAAACAGAAGCATTATTGACTGCAGGATTAGCAGGAGCATATTTTGGACCTTGGTGGGCAGTGCCTGGTGACATAATTAAAACAGATCCTAATGCTGAATTTATTGCAGTTAATGCACCACTTGATGCAAATGGAAAATTCAATCACCTTAATCCATCACCAACTGGTGACTTATTAGCAATTAATAAGAACTTCAAAAATCCAGAAGCACTATTTAAGATTGTTAACTTATCCTTTGATATGTATAGAGGATTTAATGTAGAAGGAAATAAAGCAATCCAACCACTAATTGATAAAGGAATTAGTAGAGTAGCGTTATTCCCAACAGGTAATTTTAATATTGATTACTACGATGTAGTACCAAAATTAGGTAAATTGACAAAAGACCTTGTCGAAACTGGTGAATTACATAAAGATGAAACTACATCAGATTATGATATAGCCCAAGCTCAATATGCGAAAGATTATGTAGATGGTGTCAGTAAAGACAAAAACCATTTTAAAGCATATGAAAGAAGATATTTATCATCTAATATTTTAGATACACCTGAAAATAATCCAGTAGATGTAGCATACGCTTATACAACTGAATCTTCAGCAAGACTAAAACCTACTCTTGATAAATTAGAAGATCAAATATTTTTACAAATTATTATTGGAGAAAAATCACTTGATTATTTTGACGAATTTGTAGAACAATGGTACAAATTAGGTGGAGATGTATTAACTAAAGAAGTAGAAGACATTTTGAACTAATATAGATTCAATTAATATTAATCGCCTATAATATTAGGCGGTTAATATTATAATAGGGTAGAAATTAAATAATAATATAATTATATATAAAATATCCTTGGTTGTCTAAGATGGTGTACTAAATTATTAGGAGGAACATATTTTGAAAAGTAAGGTTAATCAGTTATATTATCATGCTATGTTATTACCAGGGATGGTAGCATTAATAATTTTTAGTATCATTCCTATGGGTGGAATAATTATGGCTTTTCAAAATTTCCAACCTGCAAAAGGAATTTTACATTCGGATTTTGTTGGATGGGATAATTTTAAACGTATTTTATTATTACCTGATTCAAAGCAGATTTTTTTCAATACAATAATAATTGCAGTATCTAAAATATTCATAGGAATGATAATTGCAGTTGTTTTTGCTCTTTTATTAAATGAATGTAGAATATTATTATTTAAAAGAGCGGTACAGACTATTGTTTATTTACCTCACTTCTTATCATGGGTAATATTAGCAGTTATGTTCAGTAATGTTTTTTCATATACAGGTATTGTTAATCAAGTTGTTACATTTTTTGGTGGAGAACCATCCATGTATTTGGTCAGTAATAAGTGGTTCCGGTCTATCATGATTGGTGGAGACGTTTGGAAAAACTTTGGTTATAATGCAATTATCTATGTTGCTGCAATGACTAGTATAGATCCTACACTTTATGAAGCAGGAGATATTGATGGTGCTAGTCGCTGGCAAAAAATAAAAAGTATTACATTACCTGGAATTTTACCTACTATTATATTGATGACTACACTAAATATGGGTAAAGTGATGAATGCAGGTTTTGAGCAGATTTTTAATATGTATAGTCCTTTGGTATATCAAACCGGAGACATTATAGATACATATGTTTATAGAGTTGGTTTAGTTAATCTACAATATAGTTTCGGTACGGCAGTAGGTTTAATGAAATCGGTAATCAGCTTTGTGTTGCTTGTTGTGTCATATAAATTGGCAGCTAAGTATTCGGATTATAGAATTTTCTAGGAGGAACTAAAATGAGAAAAAAAATTACAATAGCTGATGTTATAATAGGTATTATACTCATTTTCTGTGCTTTTTCCTGCTTAATGCCTATACTTAATACCATTGCCATATCTTTTAGTGATAGAACTAGTGCAGCATTAGGAAAAGTATATTATTGGCCAGTTAATTTTACTATAGCGGCTTATGAAGCTATGATACATGAGAGTCAGTTTATAATATCATTTTTAAATTCAATATATAGAGTGTTAATAGGTGTGTCCATCAATATGTTGCTTTCAATTTTAATGGCATATCCATTAGCGAAAGATACAAAAACGTTTAAATACAAAAAAGTTTACATGTGGATAATAATAGTTACGATGATGTTTAATGGTGGTTTGGTGCCTACATTTTTGGTTATCAAAAATTTAGGATTAATGGATACAATATGGTCATTGGTTTTACCAACGGCTGTTCCAGTATTCAATGTAATACTTCTCATGAACTTCTTTAAAGGTGTGCCTAATTCATTAGAAGAAGCGGCTGAAGTAGATGGAGCTAATCCAATGCAGATATTATGGAAGATATTTGTACCTATTTCAAAACCTGCTTTAGCTACGATTGGATTATTCGCTATAGTAGCTCATTGGAATGCATTCTTTGATGGTAAAATTTATATTAATTCTCCAGCAAAATTACCATTACAGACTTATATTCAATCATTAACAGTTGATCTGAATCCTGAAAGAATGGCTAACATGACGCCAGATCAAATTGAAAGACAGATGGCTATGTCTAGTTTAACCTTCAACTCAGCTAAGGTTATTGTTTCCATGGTGCCTATTCTGCTGATATATCCATTCATACAAAAATATTTTGTAACTGGAATTGTTGTAGGAGCGGTTAAAGAATAAGAGAATATTTAATATTGAAATAAGGTATTGAGATTACATTATATACAATACCTTATTTTGATTTATAATAAACATAAGAAAGGAAGATTATTATGAAAATTGATTTACATGTACATGCTAAGGAACGTTCAGCTTGTAGTATAGCAAGCGAAAAAGAACACATAGAATCTGCGATAAGATTTGGGTTGGATGGATTGGTTTTTACAGACCATAATAGGATTTCTTCAAAAGAGCATATTAATGAATTAAATAAGAAATATAAGCCATTTAGGATATACAGTGGAATTGAAATCACTATAAAAGATAAAGGCGAAGATATTTTGGTTATTGGGATAAATGACAAGATATTGGAAGAAAAAGACTGGTCTTATGATGAACTATATAAATATGTTAGAGAGAATAATGGATTTATTGCATTAGCTCATCCATATAGATATAAAGATCATGTTAATGTAGATATAGAGAATTACATACCAGATGCTATAGAAATTCATTCAACTAATATTGGTAAGGATGATGAGCAGAACATTAAAAATCTAGCAAGAAGATTAAAGACAAAGCTGATAAATAATTCTGATGGACATGACTCCCAGCATGTGGGTATTTATTATAATGATTTGGAGTATACTCCACAAGATGATGCTGAACTAGTGGAGATATTGAAAGCAGGTAAATATAGATGTGAACCAAGTAGCATTAGAGTAAAGATATTCAATGAAAAAGTGAAAAAGCAGGAAGAGATAATAAGAGAACTTATAAAAGAAGGAAAAGATAAAAAATATTATCAAGAAACTACAGGAAATTGGGAAGGTCAATTTGATAGAGTTGCAATGGGAAAATCTTATGAAATTTAACCTGTAATTAGATAAAAAAAATATTAATTTAATAGAGCGATATATTAACTGTAGTATGTTAATATAATGCTCTATTTTTATGTTTAACAGGACTAATCAAATTTAGAGTTTTGTTAAATATAGTTAATTATTATGTTAAAGTTATTTTATTCTATTGAAAAAATTTCATAAGTTTATTATCATATAAAATGTAGATTATTGATTTGCTTAATTTATTTATGAATAAATATTAAGGAAGAAGGATTATTATGGATTCTAGAATGAAATGGTTAGCAGAGGATAAAATAGCTCATAGAGGATATCATAATAGCAAGTATCCAGAAAATTCAATGGGGGCTTTTAAAAGAGCCATGGATCATGGATTTTCAATTGAGTTGGATATACATATGTTATTAGATGGTGAAATAGTTGTTTTTCATGATGACAATTTGAAAAGGGTGACAGGGGTAGATAAGGATATTGAAAAGTGTACATATAAGGAAATAAAAAATCTTAAGTTATTACATTCTGATGAGACTATTCCTTTATTCCAAGATGTATTAGATGAAGTAAATGGAAAAGTTGGTATTATGATAGAATTAAAGAATATGAAAAAGGCTGGTTCATTAGAAGAAAAGAGTTTTGAAATGCTTAAGAATTATAAAGGAAGATTTATAATACAATCTTTTAATCCTTTATCAGTAGCCTGGTTTTATAAAAATGCACCAGAAATTATTCGAGGTCAGCTTTCGGGTTATTTCAAGAATGATAAGGTATCAATTGTATCTAAGATGTTACTGAGAAACTATTTGTTGAATTTCTTAAGTAAACCTGATTTTGTTAATTACGATATTAATTATCTGCATAGATTACCAGTAAAATTATTAAGGGCTAAAGGCAAGTTTGTTTTTGGTTGGACAGCTAGGAGTAAGACGGAATATTGTAATGCGTTAAAGAGATGTGAAAATGCTGTATTTGAAGATTTTAATCCTTGTGAGTAAATATAGGTGAATATAGATTACTATAAATAAATAATTAACAACAATCTAAGCTAGATTTTAACTAGCTTTTTTTGTATGGAATTTTTAATTATATAGAAGAGTAAATTTGGTAACATTTAATCAAATAATTAAAAATTGTAAAAATCTAGGTATGGTTAATTTATTAAAACATAAGCAACTATCAAGTTAATAATAGTTATTAATTTATGAAGTAATTTATTTAAAATAAAGATAATTTTATATTGAGAATATTCTTGAAAATATTACCCTATCACCTCTTTATCATGGTAAAACTCTAACTTATAATAGAAATTTCAAAAAATATTGATTATATTCTTGGGATGGTTTACAATTTAATTAGACACTAAAAAAAGATTATTTACAAAGAGGAAAATATCATTTTGTAAATATAACGGCAAAACATTTCTAAAGAATATACTAAAAAATAAGTGGGGTGTTTTTATTGAATACGGTTTATGTTGACGGAAATAATTTAACATTAGAAGAAGTAGTAAATGTTGCTAGACACAACAAAAAAGTTGGGATTTCAAAGGAAGCAATAGAGAAAGTGAATAAGTCTAGAAAATATGTTGATGAGATAGTTGACAAAGAAAAAATTGTATATGGAATCACAACTGGATTTGGTAAATTCAGCAATGTAGTTATTTCAAAAGACCAAGTTGAAACTCTTCAAGTAAGTTTAATTAAAAGTCATGCTTGTGGCGTTGGTAATCATTTTCCAATTGAAACGGTTAGAGCAATTATGCTCCTTAGAGTTAACGCACTAACAAAAGGTTATTCAGGTATCAAGCTTACGACTCTTAATACATTGGTAGAGATGATTAATAAAGGGGTGCATCCAGCTATTCCAGAAAAAGGTTCTCTTGGTTCAAGCGGTGATTTGGCTCCATTGGCACATATGGTACTAGTAATGTTAGGTGAAGGTGAAGCTTATTATAATGGTCAACTAATAAGTGGTAAGGAAGCTATGAATCAAGCAGGTATTGAACCAATTAGCTTAAGTGCAAAAGAAGGTCTTGCGTTAATCAACGGAACTCAAGTACTTACAGCAGTAGGGGCATTAACTACATACGATGCATTAAAACTTGCAAAATTATCTGATGTATCAGCCTCTCTTACTTTTGAAGCTTTAAGAGGGATTACAGATGTTTTTGATGAAAAAGTACACCTATTAAGAAATCATATAGGTCAGATGAAGTGTTCAAAAAACATGTTGAAAATATTAGATGGTAGTAATCTTACAACAAGACAAGGGGAAATAAAAGTACAGGATCCTTACTCATTAAGATGTGTTCCTCAGATACATGGAGCAAGTAAGGATGCAATAAATTATGTATTAGACAAGGTAAATAAAGAAATAAATGCAGCAACTGATAACCCATTAATATTTCCGGACGAAGATGAAGTTATATCATGTGGTAATTTTCATGGTCAGCCTATGGCGCTAGCATTTGATTTTCTTGGTATCGCACTTGCTGAACTAGCTAACTCAGCTGAGAGAAGAATTGAAAGATTAGTAAACCCTAATCTCAGTGGATTACCAGGATTTTTAACAGAACATGGAGGACTTAACTCAGGTTTCATGATTGCTCAATATACAGCGGCTTCATTAGTATCTGAAAATAAGGTATTAGCCCATCCAGCAAGTGTTGACTCTATACCATCATCGGCCAATCAAGAAGATCATGTAAGTATGGGGTCTATAGCTGCAAGAAAAGCGAGAGATATACTCTATAACACTACAAGGGTTATTGCCATAGAACTTCTATCAGCTTCACAAGCATTAGAATTCAGAGAAGAAAAGAAATTGGGAAAAGGTACAGAAATAGCATATGAACTAGTTAGATCAGAAGTTGATAAATTGATGGAAGATAGAATTATGTATATTGACATTGAAAAAATTATTGGTTTGGTTACAAGCAACAAAATGATTGATGATGTAGAATTAGGTATAGGAGAATTGCTGTAAACTAATTTTATTATATTAAGGGGATGGTTTTTTGTTAAGTAATTCAGAAGTATTTAATATGATGGATATCAAATTGGATTTTAAAGAGGGTTTACCAGAATATCCAAAGTTTCAAGATGGAATAAGAAGAGCACCTAAAAGAGAGTTTACACTAACACAGGACGAGACCGAATTAGCTCTGAAAAATGCATTAAGATACATTCCAGAAGAATATCATGAAGAATTAGCACCAGAATTTTTACATGAATTATTGACTAAAGGACGTATATATGGTTATAGGTTCCGTCCAGAAGGTAAAATCGCAGGAAGACCTATTGAGGAATATGAAGGTAAATGTGTTGAAGGTAAAGCTTTTCAAGTAATGATAGATAATAATCTGAATTTTGATATAGCTCTATATCCATATGAATTAGTGACTTATGGAGAATCTGGTAGAGTATTTCAGAATTGGATGCAATACAGATTAGTCAAGAAGTATCTAAAAGAGTTAACAAAAGATCAAACATTGGTTATCGCATCTGGTCATCCACTTGGATTATTCCATTCAAGGGAAGAGGCACCCAGGGTTATGATAACTAATGGTCTAATGGTGGGGGCATATGATGATTATGATAATTTCAATAGAGCAGCTGCACTAGGGGTTGCTAATTATGGACAAATGACAGCAGGGGGATGGATGTATATTGGACCTCAGGGTATCGTTCATGGAACATACAGTACCCTTCTCAATGCTGGTAGATTAAAACTTGATATTGGAGAAAATGAGGACTTATCTGGTAAATTATTTGTTACTTCTGGACTTGGAGGCATGAGTGGTGCACAAGGAAAAGCAATAATAATATCCGGTGGTATTGGTATCATTGCTGAAGTAGATTATTCAAGAATTAAAACTAGATATGAGCAAGGTTGGATAAGTGAAATTACCAGTACTCCAAAAGAAGCATTTTCTCTAGCAAATGAGTGCAAGGATAATAATAAATCATATGCCATAGCGTACCATGGAAATATTGTTGATTTACTACAATATGCAGTAGAAGAAAGTATTCATATAGACCTACTATCAGATCAAACTTCTTGTCATGAAGTGTATAATGGCGGATATTGTCCACAGGGAATTACTTTTGAAGAAAGAACAAGAATGTTAGAAAATGATAAGAAGAATTTCAAGATATTGGTTGATAAAACACTTAAGAATCATTTTGAAGTTATTAAGGAATTGGTATCAAGAGGAACTTATTTCTTTGACTATGGTAATTCATTTATGAAAGCTATATATGATTCAGGTATCATGGAGATTTCTAAGAATGGCAGAAATGATAAAGACGGATTTATATGGCCTTCATATGTAGAAGATATACTTGGACCGGGACTGTTTGATTATGGATATGGACCTTTTAGATGGGTTTGTTTAAGTGGCAAAGAAGAAGATTTGACTCAAACAGATAAAGCTGCTATGGATTGCATAGATCCTTCAAGGAGATATCAAGATAGAGATAATTACATTTGGATAAAAGATGCCAAGAAAAATAAATTGGTTGTTGGAACTAAGGCGAGAATATTGTATCAAGATGCTTTTGGAAGATTGAAAATAGCACTTAGATTCAATGAAATGGTTAGAAAAGGGGAAGTAGGTCCTATTATGCTAGGTCGTGACCATCATGATACAGGAGGAACGGATTCTCCATTTAGAGAAACTTCTAACATAAAAGATGGTAGCAATATTATGGCTGACATATCTACTCATATATTTGCTGGAAACAGTGCTAGAGGTATGAGCTTGGTTACTCTACATAATGGTGGTGGAGTAGGCATAGGTAAGGCAATAAATGGTGGATTCGGAATGGTTCTTGATGGAAGTAGAAGAGTGGATGAAATCCTTAAAAACGCAATCTTATGGGATGTTATGGGAGGTGTGGCTAGAAGAGCTTGGGCAAGATGTGAAAATGCAGTAGAGACTTGTGTTGAATATAACGAGATGATGAGTGGACTTGACCATATTACACTACCTTTTATAGCTGATGATGAAATGATTTCACAGGAAGTCAAAAAAGTTTACGGTAAATAGGGAGGATAAAACTATGCAAAACAAGATCGTAGAATGTGTACCTAATTTTAGTGAAGGAAGAGACCTTGATAAAATTGAAAAGATAGTTGAACCATTACGTGGTAAAAAAGATGTGAAATTGTTAAATTACGAGGCGGATAAAGACTATAATAGAGTAGTTGTTACAGTAATGGGAGAACCTGAAGCAGTTAAGAATGCAGTAATTGAAGCTGTCGGAGTAGCTACAAAGCTAATTGATCTTAATAAACATGAAGGTCAGCATTCAAGGATGGGGGCCACAGATGTAGTTCCATTTATACCCATAAAGAATATGACTACAGAAGAATGTGTTAAGCTTGCTAATGAAACAGGAAAAGAGATAGCTGATAGATATGGTATTCCAGTGTTTTTGTATGAAGATGCCGCTAATTCTCCAAGTAGAACCAATCTAGCAAAAATAAGAAAAGGTCAATTTGAAGGTATGAAGGATAAGATTAAGAAGGAAGAGTGGAAACCAGATTTTGGGGAAGCTAGAATCCATGAAACTGCCGGTGCAACAGCTGTAGGAGTTAGAATGCCATTAGTAGCTTATAATATTGATTTGGATACTCAGGATGTTGAAATTGCTAATAAGATATCTAAATGTATAAGACATTCAAGTGGAGGATTCAGATATATTAAAGCTGGTGGAGTTAAGGTGGAAGAAAGAGGTATAACCCAAGTTACAATGAATATAACCAATTATACCAAGACTTCAATCTATCGTGTGTTTGAAACAGTCAAAATGGAAGCTAGGAGATATGGTGTCAATGTTCTAGGCAGTGAAATAGTTGGATTAGTTCCTATGGAGGCTTTAGTTGATGTGACTGCATATTATCTAGGGTTGTATGGATTTTCAATGGATAAAGTTATTGAAACAAATCTAATGGAGTAGTTAATGAAAACATGTTCCTAGTAATCTAAGTTAATAATTAGTAAAGGGTGGAAGATTATGAAAAGGATGATTATTAAAAATGCTAGTCAACTAGTAACATGCAGTGGATTTAAGGCTAAAATGGGTCAAGAAATGAATGATTTGGGTATAATTGAAAATGGTGCTGTCGTTATGGAGGAAGGTATCATAAAATGGGTTGGCAAGACACAAGACATACCTAGACAATTTGAAAAAGTTGCTGAAGTAATTGATGCAACAAACAAAACTGTTCTTCCTGGATTTATTGATTCACATACTCATTTTGTATTTGGTGGTTATCGAGAAGAAGAATATTCTTGGCGATTAAAAGGTGATGACTACATGGAAATAATGCAAAAGGGTGGGGGAATAGTAAATAGTGTAAGACAAACCCAAGAAGCTTCCAAAGATTATTTGATTAGAATAGGTATGAAAAGACTAGATTCCATGCTTGCTTTTGGAGTTACAACTGTAGAGGGTAAGAGCGGATATGGCTTAGATTATGAGACTGAGATTAAACAGTTGGAAGTGATGAAAAAACTTAATCTGAGACATAAGATTGATGTAGTACCTACTTTTTTAGGAGCACATGCTGTACCACAAGATTATAAAGGTAAAGAAGATAAATTTATAGACTTGATGATTAACGAAGTGTTACCTCATGTGGTAGATAAAAAATTGGCGGAATTCTGTGATGTTTTCTGTGAAGAAGGAGTTTTCTCTTTAGAACAATCAGAAAGAATGCTGTTAGCAGCTAAGAAGAAAGGATTGAAGTTGAAACTTCATGCTGATGAAATAGTCAGGTTAGGTGGAGCTAATCTAGCAGCAAAGTTAGGTGCTGTATCAGCGGATCATCTACTAATGGTATCTGATGAAGGAATAAGAGAAATGGCTGAGAACAATGTTGTTGCTACTCTTCTTCCAGGTACTGCATTTAGTTTGAAAGAAGATTTCGCTAGAGCCAGAGATATGATTGATAATAACTTAGCTGTAGCCTTAGCCACTGATTTCAATCCAGGCAGCTGTTTTACAGAGTCTATTCCACTAATAATTGCACTAGCAACTCTATATATGAATATGTCCATAGAAGAAACAATAACAGCCCTTACAATCAATGGTGCTGCGGCTCTTGATAAAGCTAAATATATTGGAAGTATTGATGTTAACAAAAAAGGTGATGTTGTTATACATGAATATCCTTCCTATAAATTTATTCCTTACCATATAGGGGTTAGTACAGTTGAAAGAGTTATTAAAGATGGCCAAGTGGTCTATTATAAATATGAACAATAGTTATTATAAGGAATTTTTTGTATGTAAAGGGAGGGTAATAAAATGTTAATAGATAAAAGTGTCTCTCAGTTTTTGGATGCAACAGCGTCTAATGATCCAGTTCCAGGTGGAGGGTCAATAGCGGCAAGTAGTGGTGCAACAGCAGCAGCTTTGGTAGAAATGGTTGCCAACTTAACTATAGGGAAGAAAAAATACGAGAATGTTAATGAAGAGATGAAAGATATAGCCAAGAAAGCTAATGATTTAAGACAGCAATTATTGAGATATATTGATATTGATTCAGAAGCATTTAATAGAGTTATGAATGCTTATAAATTACCAAAAGAAACAGAGGAACAAAAAGTTGTAAGAAAAATGACTATACAAAATGCCATGAAATATGCTGCATCTGTTCCCCTAGAAGTTGCAAAGAAATCTTATGACGTTATGGAACTATCTATGAAAGTTGTAGAAAATGGAAATAAAAACGCAATTACAGATGGAGCTGTGTCAGCAATGATGGCTAGAACAGCTATACTATCAGCTATATACAATGTTAGAATAAATCTTTTATCTATAAAAGATAACATCTATGTTGAAAAAGTTGATACAGAAGTAAATCAACTGGAAATGAATGCAACTAATAAAGAGAAAGAGATATTAAGTAGAATAGAATTATAGTGATTCACAGTATTTTACAAAGCATAGTTTCAGAGTCCATTAGGAGAACGCATGTATAAATTAGCTTTTTGTTGGAATATTTTTGACAACATATTATTTAATTTAAGGGTTAAATTAGCTATTTTGTATAAGCATTCTCCTGCTAAATATATTTGGTGTTATTTTATTGTGATTTTTAACAAAAAATAAAATATAATCAACATATCTTTACGTGTATTTTTTTATAATACCCTAGCGCATATATGAATCATGTACAAAATTACATTTGCATTAAATATGTAATAATTATATAATGAAAGAATGGATTTACATATTTTGGCTAAAGACATGACATTGTGGCAATAAATAAATAAAATGACTTAATCTTGACTGTTGATTCTGCTGGGGGTATAAGAATGCGAACATTTCTAAGAGTAAAACCGTTATCATATATAAGAGAAATTATATTTTTATTTATGATAATTATATCATTATCTATAACCCTTTTCATTATTACCATGTCATATAATAAATTTGAATCGGATAGTAAAAAAATAAGAGAACAATATTATTTCCAACACAAAAAGATTATCAAAAGTGAAGTTGATAATATATGTAAATATATGGATTATTATATTAATAAATCAGAAGAGACATATAGAAATAATATTAAACACCAGGTAAATACAATCTATGATATTATCACTAATCATTACACAACTAATAATTTTAAATCTAAAAAAGAAATAAAAAATGAAATATTGGATATTCTGAGTAAAGTAACTCCAAGACCATTAACAAATTATTTTGTGATTGAATTGGATGAAGAAAAAATGATAATACCGATTATTGAATCTGATAAAACTAAAATCAAAACGATAGAATTAGAAAGATATCAAGAGATTAGTGGTATTATAGATTTAGTAAGAAAAGAAGGAGAATCATTTACTAGTTTCAATAGTTCTATATTAGAACAATCAGGTGATAATACTCAAAACGAACTATCGTACATTAAATATTTTGAGCCACTGAATATTCTAATAGGTTCCAGTATTAATGCTGAAGACATAGAGAATGAAGTGAAAAAGGAATTGCTGGACACTATTGAGGATATTAAATATGATATTGACGGATACTTTTATGTTGCAGATAATGATGGAATTGCTCTAACCTTTTCAGATAAGAATTATATTGGAAAAGATATTACCCAAATCGAAGATATTGACGGTACTAATATATATAAAGAAATACTTCACAAGGTAAATGAAAAAGGAGAAGGGTATTTTGAATATTTTTGGACTAAGCCAACGTCTGAGGGTATATTTTCTAAGCTATCATATTTTAAATCATATGACAAGTGGAAATGGGTCATTGGAACAGGTGTATATAAAAATATTATCGAAGATAATATACTAGCTATTGAGGTAGACCTTAAAAAAGAGATGAGAGGTAATTTATTGAGAGTACTTCTAGTTATTGGTTTATTGGTATTTATGTTACTATTATTTCAATTCTACTCAACTATTACTGAATTATCAGTTGATGGAATACTAATAATTAATTCAGGTGGACAGGTACTTGATATCAATAAAAAAGGTCTTGAACTAATAGGTATAACTCGTAGGCAAGTAAATGATACTAATATTTTTGATATGTTCAGTGATAACATAATATCAAAAATGGATAATAGGAAACATGTTTATATTGACAGTATATTAGAAAATAAAAAAGGTAAAGAAATTCCTTTAGAAATACATATAAAGTTAACTAAAATAAGAAGAAAAGAGTATTATATTGCCTATCTAAGAGATTTGACCAAAAGAATAAATTATCAAAAAAAATTAGAAAAGCTAGCTTTAATAGATGAACTGACAGGTGTATATAATAGAAGATTCTTGATTAGTCAGATTAAAGATGATGTAAACAATCATAGAATAAAAGATGAACCAATTTCATTAGCAATGATTGATGTTGATTTATTCAAATCAATTAATGATACATTTGGTCATGCATATGGAGATGAGGTATTAAAATATTTTGCAGAAACTTTTAAAAAAAATATTAGGGATATGGATTATATTGGTAGATATGGAGGAGAAGAATTTATCATAATTTTTCCAGGAACCAATAAAGAATCAGCTTATGCAATTTTAGATAGAATAAAAAATATTATGAAAAGTCACTCTTTCAAAGAAAAAGAGTTGAAATTAACTTTTAGTGCTGGTATAGTAGAAATTGATACGGATAATAATCAATTCAATATATCTGAGGATATAAAAAAGGTTGACCGATTATTGTATAGAGCTAAGGGAAATGGTAGAGATAGAATTGAAATATAAATATACACATTTTAAAGATGTCAAGTAAATAATAGATTTAAAGTATGTATAAAATTGCGAGAAAAGGAGAGATTCAATGAAGTTTAAAAAATTTGGAAGCAAGTATGTGATAAGATTTGATAAAGGTGAAGAAATCATAACTACACTTACTGATTTATGTAAAAAAGAAAATATCAAGCTAGGTTCTGTAAGTGCTATTGGTGCAGCTGGTGAAATTACATTAGGTATATTTAATACTGTTAATAAAACATATAATTCCAATACTCTTAAAGGAGATCATGAAATCACAAGTCTTATAGGTAATATATCTACTATGGATGGTGAAATCTATTTACATCTACATATCAATGTTACTAATCATAATAAGCAGATATTCGGCGGACATCTTAACTCAGCAGTTGTATCTGCAACTTGTGAGATGATTATTGATGTTATTGATGGAGAAGTGGATAGAGAATTCAGTGATGAAATAGGACTTAATTTATTCGAATTCTAATTATGTCAGGACTGTCATATGACGGTCCTGTTGAATTTATCTTATAGGAGATATTTTACTATACCATTCTTAGTTTAACGGTAAACAATTGCTTGACATATGTGAGGTTTAGCGGTAGTATTACTAACATATATATAAATCAATTGAAGGGGAAAAATATATGACTATAAAAGATATTGCCAATGCTGTAGGGGTTACTCCTACTACAGTTTCCAATGTTATTAATGGAAATTATCATAAAGTTTCACAGAAAACTATTGATAAAGTTCAAAAAGTAATAAAAGAATCAGGATATGTTCCTAATAAAAATGCTAGAGCTCTTGCAAATAATTCCTCAAAAATAATCGGTGTCATATTTCCAAAAACAACAGAAGGATTTATGCAGGATCCTTTTCATTCTCAAATACTAACGGGTATTGAAAAGATTGTAAGTTCTAAGAAATATGATCTTATGATAAAATCTATAGACAATTATGAAGATATATATGAACTAATGAAAAATTGGAGTGTCGATGGTTTTATAATACTTAGTCTAATAGGTTATCAACTTCCCCAGTTAGAAAAATTCAAAAGCGTACCAGCAGTTTTTATTGATACCTATTTTGAAGAACTTAAATACATAAATGTTGGTTCTGAAGATTATCAAGGAGAATTCAAAGCTGCTAATCATTTATTAGAAATGGGACATGAATCAATAGGTTTCATATCTTATCATATAGACTATCCCAGCGTTATTAGTATGAGATTAGATGGATTTAAAGATGCTATTGAGACTAGAGGATTACCATTTGATTATACTGAGAATGTTTTAGAAATAGTAGGATTTGATCCAATAGGTAAAGATTGTGAAAATAAGATACTGGACTTCGTTAAAGATAAAACTGGTATTTGTATAAGTGCAGATATATTAGCAATAGAAATTATGGAATTGTTAAGAAGTAAAGGTTATAGTATACCAGAAGATATTTCAATAATTGGATTTGATAATGTGTATCTATCTAAACTTGTCAATCCGAAACTGACAACTATTAATCAAGATATCATAGCAAAGGGAAAAATAGCTGCTGAAAACTTGATCAATATGATAGAAAAGAATAATCAGGAGAAGCCTAATATAAAAATCCCAACAAATCTTATTATTAGAGATTCCGTTAAAAGAATAGATGTTTAAAGCAATTGAATAATAGATTGAATATTAGTAAATATGTGCCTTAAGAGTAACTTTTAAGGGGCATTTTTTATTTTGCCCATAAATTATAACCTGAATAACCCATTTGAATAATCTTTGTTTTTGTGGTATTATTTTGTATATATAACATAATCAAAAATAAAAAAAGATAAACAAATAGTATAAAAACCAAGGTAAATACAAATATATATCTTAGGAGGAGAGGTATGTATAAAATTATTATTGTTGAAGATGAAATACCTGTTAGAAATGCTATATGTAATATTATTAAGTGGGAAGAATTGGGTTATGAATTGGTTTGTGTTTCAGGTGATGGACAAGATGCATTAGCGTATATTGAAAATAATCAAATTGATGTTATTTTAACTGATATTTGTATGCCTTTTATGGATGGTCTAGAACTATCAAATGAAGCAAAAAAAATGTTGCCTACGGTAAAAATAGTTATTATTACGGGATATAATGAGTTTGAATATGCACATAAAGCGGTAGAAATAGGTGTGGACCATTATTTATTGAAACCAATAACTGCTGATGAGTTTACAAAAATGCTTATTGAAATAAAAGCTGAATTAGATAATGATTTTGCAAAGAAAAGAAATCTATTAGCATTAAAAAAACAAGTAGAAACTAACAAAGATATTTTAAGAGATAAATTTTTGATGAACCTATTATACAATAAAATAAACGCAAATGTAATAAAAGATAAAGTTCATAATCTTGGGATTGAATTAGATGGAATCAAATATATTATTGCGGTATTACAACCAGAAAACATAAAAGAAGTAGCTAATCTAAATTGGGAATGTGATCATCAATTATTAGAATTCGCTATTCTAAATATTTGTAATGAAGTATTAAATAATTATGGACAAAATATTTGTATTCTAGGGAATGATGACCAGTTAATAATATTTTTTGTTAATGACAAACAAGATGAGATGGAGTTTCGTAATATAATTGCTGAAATATTAAATAAGATCATTATATGTGTTGAGAAATTCTATAACATAGGTATGTATATTGGTGTAGGTGATAATTATAGTGAGTTACAAGAACTACATTTTTCTTATAAAGATGCTTTGAATGCACTAGAATATAGAGTGTTGAATGGAAGTAACAAGATAATCTATAAAATGGATGTTGAAAAAAGTTCATCTTTTTCTTATCATAAAATTGAGGAATCTCTTAGAGAATTAGAATATGCCATAAAAATCGGAGGAAATAGAACCGATAAAATTATTGATTATATATTTAGCATTATAATATTTTCTAATGTTCATATATCACAGTTTAGAACAGTACTTCTTAAGATAACAACAACTATAATAAAATCTTATGAAGATATTTGTAATGGACCATCCAATAATGTGATAATTGATTTTAATCTATTCAATGAAGTATTTGGAAAAGAACGAATAGATGAAGTGAAGACTTATTATAAAAAACTTTGCAAGAATCTATCTAATGAAATAAACAAAGAACGAATAGATATCAAAACGTCTCAGATGCAGAAAGCGTATCAATTCATATATAATAATTATCAAAACAAAAGTCTTGATATCAACATGATTTGTAATCATCTTAATATAAGTTCCAGTTATTTTAGTCGTATTTTCAAAACAGAAACCAATCAAACATTTATGCATTATCTAACAAAAGTAAGAATGGAAAAAGCTAAGGACTTACTCATTAATTCATATTATAAAGTATATGAAATATCTGATAAAGTAGGCTATGAAGATCCCCATTACTTTAGTTATAATTTTAAGAAGAAGACAGGAGTAAAACCAACACAATATAGAAAAAAAGAGGTGGAATGTTGAAGAATCTACTTGTCAGATTAGTTGATAAATACAATCTAAAAAGTATTCAGGTACTTATAACATTCTCATTTTCCTTATTGATATTTTTTATCATATGTACAATAGCTTTTTTGTCATATCATATTACAGGTACAGTTGTGGAGGAAAATACCAATGAATACGTTTATCAGTTGGTAAAACAAGTTAATAATGATATTGATTATTATCTAAAAACGGTTGAAACCATTGCAGAGAATATACGATATAATAATGATTTGAACGATTATGTGAAAACTGAAAACAAAGATTTGGAAAAGGATATAGTATCAGACCTAAATACATACGTTGAATCGAGAAATGACATTATTAATATTGTTTTCATTTCTAATGAAGGTAATGTATTTCACAATAATCAATATCTTAAGTTAAAAGATGATATCAATTTTGAAGAATTTGAGTGGTATAAAAAGGCTAAGGATGAAGAAAAATTTGTAGTATCGGAATCACATATTCAAAGATTATTTGAATCAAGGTATAAATGGGTTGTTTCTTGTAGTACATTACTTAAAAGTCCTTATTATGATGAAAATCTTGGAGTACTTCTTGTGGATATAAATTATAATCTTATAAATGATATGGTCAGTTCCATTAAATTAGGGCAAAAAGGGTATGTATTCATTGTAGATAATAATGGAGATATAGTATATCATCCAAAACAACAACTTTTGTACAGTGGGTTGAAATCAGAAGATATGAATACCATATTGAATTCTGAAGATGGGACAAAAACAGTAAATGAAGATAGAAAAAAGAAACAGTATACAATTACTACATCTAAATATTCAGGATGGAAGGTAGTCAGTTCAGTATATATGGAGGATATCTTATCCTATAAACCTAACTTGGTTCGTTTCTTTTTTATAATGGGGACTCTTGCAATATTTATATCTATATTTGTATCTGTACTCATATCAAGAAGTATTTTGCATCCAATTAAGAAATTAGTCAACACAATGCATCAAGTAGAAGAAGGCAATCTGGATGTAACCATAGATATAAAGAATGATAATGAAATCGGAGAATTGGCAAAAGCTTTCAATCTTATGACTAATAGAGTTAATAATCTAGTCAATCAAAACAAAAAAATTGAAAAGAATAAGAGAAAAAATGAATTAAGGGCATTGCAGGCTCAGATAAATCCACATTTTCTATATAATACTCTGGATTCAATAATTTGGATGGCAGAATCTAAGAATTATAAGGCAGTAGTGACTATGACCTCAGCTCTAGCAAAATTATTTAGAATTAGTATAAGTAAAGGTCAACAATATATAACCATAGCTGAAGAAATTGAACACGTAGAAAATTATTTGAAGATACAGAAGATAAGGTATGGTGACCATCTGGATTATCATATTGATGTAGAAGAAGATATTAAGCAGAATAAGATTATTAAGCTTATAATACAACCAATAGTTGAAAATGCAATCTATCATGGAATTAAAAATGTTTCTGGTGGTGGTATGATAGAGATAAGTGTAAAAAAATATGATAACAAGATATTAGTAACAATTGCTGATGATGGTGTTGGTATGAGCGAACAAGAAATCAATATGTTATTCAATAAAAATAAAGAGTTGCCAAAAGAGAAAAAACTAGGTGGTGTAGGAGTTAGGAATGTGGATAACAGGATTAAATTATATTATGGGGAAGATTATGGACTTGAAATTGAGAGTGAGATATATGAAGGTACTACCGTAAAAGCTTGGTTACCCAATATATAAATTATAGGAGGAGATAATATTTGAAAAAATATATAGTACCCTTAAGTATTTGTATTTTATTAGCGATGTTATTGATAATAGGGTTTGATTTGACAAAATCGTTCAAACATCATACCAAAGAAAAACCTGTAATATATATGATTGTTAAGTCAAGTAAACCAAGTGAAGGTTTTGAATTCTGGGAAATAGTAAAAATGGGGGCTGATGTAGCAGCGACGGAATTAGATGTTGATGTTGTATTTACTGGTCCTGAAGATGAAACTCAAGTTGACGAACAGATTAAATTAATAAGAGATGCAATAAAGGAAAAACCTACTGCAATAGTTCTTGCAGCTACCGACTATAAGAAGTTAAGGGAAGTGGGAGAAGAGGTAATATCTAATGGAATAACTTTGATTACTATTGATTCAGAAGTGGATGTTGAAACTAATCATAGTTTTATAGGAACTGATAATATTCGAGCGGCTAAAACCATTGCAAAAGAATTAGCTGATATGATAGATAATAAAGGCAGAGTGGCTGTTTTGTCATATGTATACGGAACATCTACATCAATTGAAAGAGAGGCAGGTTTTCGAGAAATTCTAGAAGACTATCCTAATATTGATCTTATTGAAGAGACTTGGTATAATAATGGCTCAATAGAAATTGCTTACGAAAAAACAAAAGAAATATTAGGAAAATATCCTGATACAAAAGCTATATTTGGTGCAAATGAAATATGCATGGTAGGAATAGGAAGAGCAATCGAGGAATTTGGTTTGAAAGATGAAGTAGTTGTAGTTGGATTTGATTCTAATGAAGAAATAGTAAATAGGATAGAATCAGGTGTCATTGATAAGATAGTTGTTCAAAAACCATTTAACATGGGATATCAAGGAATAAAAGAAGCGATTAAAATAGCTAATAAAGATAAAAAACCAGAAGTGATTGACACAGGGGCAGTACTGATAGATAAAAGTAATTTATATACACCAGAAAATCAAAAATTATTGTTTTCATTTGAAAACAAATAGATAAACTTAGAAAATCGCCTTATTAAAGGTGATTTTTTTTGTACATAAATTTCAACTTTTAAGGTAGGATATTCAATTTTTTTCTGGAGAAATAATTATATAATCTTATTATAGATTTCCTTTAATTGATATAAATGATAACGAG
Source organism: Vallitalea sediminicola (assembly GCF_054408565.1). NCBI lineage: Bacteria > Bacillati > Bacillota > Clostridia > Lachnospirales > Vallitaleaceae > Vallitalea > Vallitalea sediminicola. The sequence continues at coordinate 13,600 of NZ_BTPT01000083.1, read as the reverse complement.
AAGAAGTAGAAGTCCTGTATTTATCTCGTAATTAAAGAAAATATGAAAGGAGTTAAGTATATGGAGGATTCCTTGGTTTTAATGGAAGGTATAGATAAAAGTTTTCCAGGTGTAAAAGCTCTTGATAATTGTAGATTTCAATTATTGAAGGGAGAGATTCATGCTTTAATAGGAGAAAATGGAGCAGGAAAATCAACATTAATGAAAATTCTCACAGGTGTTTATAAAAAAGATGCAGGAAGAATTTTTTATAAAGGTGAAGAAATAAATATCACTAATCCTAGAATGGCAAGAGATCTGGGTATAAGCATAATCCATCAAGAGTTGAATCTTATGCCTGATCTGACAGTAGCTCAAAATATTTTTATTGGGAAAGAACCTAAGAAATGTTTGAATCTTTTCTTGGACAATAAGGAAATTAATGATAAGGCAGTTGAACTATTGAATCAGATGAACCTTAATATCAGTCCAGAAGAAAAAGTGGAAAATCTGTCAGTAGCTAAACAGCAAATGGTGGAAATTGCAAAAGCATTATCTTATAACTCAGATGTACTTATCATGGATGAACCAACTGCAGCATTGACAGAACTTGAAATTGAAGAACTCTTTAGTATTATAAAAGAACTAAAAGAAAAAGGTGTGGGAATAGTTTACATATCCCATAGAATGGAAGAACTAAAGCAAATATGCGATAGAGTTACAGTAATGCGTGATGGAAGCTATATTGATACAAAAAAAATGGATGAGGTAACAATAGATAAAATAATTAATATGATGGTGGGGCGTGAGTTATATGTGTCCGCATCTGAAGAAATTACACATTCGGATGAAGTTGTATTGGAAGTTAATAATCTGAATCTAGGTAACAAAGTGAAAAATGTGAGCTTTCAAGTGAAAAAAGGAGAAATATTAGGATTTGCAGGTTTGATGGGAGCTGGAAGAACTGAAGTAGCTAGAGCAATCTTTGGTGCAGATAAAAAAGATTCAGGAGAAATCATATTAAATAATAAAAAAATCAATATAAAATCTCCAAAAGATGCAGTAAGAAATGGTATTGGATATTTATCTGAGGATCGTAAGAGATATGGGATTGTCTTAGGGGTTGATATTGAAACTAATATTGTTATGGCTAATTTCAATGAGTATACTAATCCATTAGGATTTGTGAAGACCAATAAAACGTCTGAATCTGCCAATGAAAGAGTCAAAGAATTAGCTATAAAAACACCTAGTATATCTCAAGAAGTTAAGAACTTGTCTGGTGGTAATCAACAAAAAGTCGTCATAGGAAAATGGTTAACAAGAGATTGCGATGTTTTGATTTTTGATGAACCGACAAGAGGTATTGATATTGGAGCAAAAGGTGAGATATATAAGCTTCTTAATGAGTTAGCGAGTAGGGGTAAGTCAATTATAATGATTTCTTCAGAATTACCTGAGATTCTTAGAATGAGTCATAGAGTAATTGTAATGTGTGAAGGAAGAATAACAGGTGAGCTTAATAATGAAGAAGCTACCCAAGAAAAGATTATGCAGTTTGCAACGGCAAGATAGATTAACACTATAGATTATGGAAGTTAACTAATTATTATTTGGAGGTAGGGAAATGGATAAAATTGGATTAAAGAAAAAATTGTTTAATTCAAATACTACGCAAAAACTATTGGCATTTAGTAGTTTGATATTGCTATTGATTATTTTTTCTATTGCATCACCTAATTTTTTTACTGGAACGAACATAAAAGGTATACTGTTGGCAACAGCAGTTAACGGTGTATTAGCGGTTGGAGTGACTTTTGTTATTATAACAGGAGGGATTGACCTATCAATTGGAACTGTTATGACATTTTCTTCAGTAATTGCTGGAGTAATCATAACTATGTGGGGGTTACCTATATGGTTAGGACTTCTAGGAGCAATATTAGTAGGAAGTTTATGTGGTTTTGTTAATGGTTTCAATGTTGCCAAGTTTCGAATACCTGCCTTTATTGCTACATTAGGAATGATGATGATAACGAAAGGGCTATCACTTGTTATATCTAATGCCAAACCAATATACTTTACTGGTGCTAAAGGCGTATTTATAGATAAATTCTCAGATATATCTACAGGGACAATTATAGGAATACCTAATGCCGTTATTATATTATTTGTGGTTGCAGGTATTGGAGGTATTCTTCTTAATAAAACATTACTTGGAAGATATACTTTTGCTATTGGTAGTAATGAAGAAGCTACTAGGTTATCAGGAATCAATACTGATAAATGGCTGATAATTGTACATACACTTACAGGGGCTTTTTGTGGTGTAGCAGGGATATTGATGGCAGCGAGACTTAATTCGGCTCAACCTGCATTAGGTCAAGGATATGAGCTTGATGCGATTGCTGCCGTAGTTATTGGTGGTACTTCACTTAGTGGAGGTAAAGGAACAATCTTAGGTACTATTATTGGTGCATTCATTATGAGTGTATTGATTAATGGATTAAGAATACTATCTGTTCCACAAGAATGGCAGACAGTGGTTACAGGCATAATTGTAATTGCTGCAGTAGTTGCTGATGTTGCAAGAAAAAACAAAAAATAATATAAATTCAAGGAGGAGTTTTATGAAGAAGTTAATTTCATTATTATTGATTATTTGCATGATGGGTGTTATTGCAGGTTGTGGATCTAAGGATACTAAAACTAGCAATTCTGGTAATGACAATGGAGATTCAAGTAGTGAAGAAAAAATATATATACCTGTAATATCAAAAGGATTCCAACATCAATTTTGGCAAGCGGTTAAATTAGGGGCAGAAAATGCTGCAAAAGATTATAACGTAGAGATTACTTTTGAAGGTCCAGAATCAGAAGCTATGGTTGATAAACAGATTGAGATGTTAGAAGCTGCATTAAATAAAAATCCTAGTGCTATATGTTTAGCAGCCCTTGATAGTCAAGCTGTTATACCATTACTAGAACAAGCAGATAAAAGAGGTATTCCTATTATAGGATTCGACTCTGGTGTTGATAGTGAGATTCCTATTGCTACAGCGGCAACTGATAATATTGCAGCAGCAGCAGAGGCAGCTGATAAAATGGCAGAACTTATTGGTGGCGAAGGTGAAATAGCATTAGTGGTTCATGATCAGACTAGTCGTACTGGTATAGACAGAAGAGATGGTTTCAAGAATAGAATAGAAGAGAAATATAAAGATATTAAAATTGTAGATATTCAATATGGAGAGGGAGACCAATTAAAATCTACAGATATAGCTAAATCAATTATTCAGGCTCATCCAAATATCAAAGGTATGTTTGGTGCTAATGAAGGTTCTATCATCGGTGTACTCAATGCAGTAAATGAACTTGATAAAGTTGGAGATATCGTAGTGATAGGATATGATTCTGGTAAGCAACAACAAGAAGCGATTAGAAATGGTCAACAAGAAGGAGCAGTAACACAAGATCCTATAGGTATTGGTTATAAAGCTGTTGAAGCTGCTGTAAAAGCTATTAATGGTGAAGAAGTAGAGAAGAACATAGATACAGGATTCCATTATTATGATAAGACAACAATTGATTCAGATGATATAAAAGCGTTATTATATGAATAAAAAATAGTATTGAAAAATACTTGCCTAATCAGAGCATAAGTTCTGGTTAGGTTTTTTAATTCTAATAAACAGTGGTTAACTTGAGTATATAGAATTAAGTTATGATAATAAAATAGTATAAAAGCATTGAAATATAATAAAAGCTATAGTATAATTAACTTAGTTAAAACAATGAATTAAGTAAGTTGTATTAGGAGGAATAAAATGATTTTAACATCAAGAGAACGTGTACGTATGGCATTAAACCATGAGGAACCTGATAAAATACCTATAGATTTTGGTGGAATGAGATCATCGGGTATTAGTGCAATTGGATATAATAAGTTGAAAAAATATTTAAAAATGACAGATGGAGCAACAAAAGTATACGATGTATTTCAACAATTAGCTGAACCGGAAGAAAAATTAATGAAAAGAATGGGAGCAGATGTCATTCAGCTACATAGACTATGCCCTACTTTTGGATTAGACATAAGAGAGTGGAAAGAAAGTATACTTCAGGATGGCTCAAATTGTATGGTACCAAAAGACTTTAACCCGATTACTAATAATGAAGAAGGATTAGATATAGTAAAAGATAGTACAGTAATAGCGAGAATGCCAAAAGATGGTTTCTATTTTGATCAGATACACCACCCTTATGCTAATGTGCAAACAAAAGAAGATATCGATAACATCCCAATGGAAAAAATTACAGACGAAGAATTAGATTATCTAAGTAAAACAGCAAAGAAACTATACGAGGAAACAGATTATGCTATATTAGGTGCATTTGGAGGAAATATACTAGAATCAGGTCAAATTGATTGGGGATATGAACGGTTTTATATGGAGTTGGCATTGAACCCAGAACTAGTTCATTACTACTTGCAAAAATTAACAGATATTTATTTATATAATCTAGAAAAATACCTTAAAGCTGTTGGACAGTACATAGATATTATCCAATTTGGGGATGATCTAGGTACACAGGAGAATCTACAATTATCTGTTAATATGTATCGTGAGATGATTAAACCCTATCACAAACAACAATTCCAATATGTACAACAGAATTATCCAAATGTTAAAGTGTTGTTTCATTCATGTGGTGCAATATATAATATTATACCTGATCTAATTGATGCAGGTGTACAGGCATTAAATCCAATTCAGCTATCAGCAAAAGGTATGAACCCAGTTAAGCTAAAAGAAGAATTCGGTAAAGACCTTGTTTTCTGGGGTGGTGGTGTTGATACACAGCAAACTGTTACATCTGGAACAGTGGAAGATATTCAAAATGAGGTTAAACAACAGATTGAGATTTTTGCATCTGGTGGAGGGTTTGTATTTACACAAGTACACAATATCCAGTCTGATATTGAACCAGAAAAAGTTTTGGCAATATATGATAGTGCAATAAAATATAGAGACTATCCTATATTATCAGGAGGTCATGAATGAATAGAATAATGAACAATGAAAGAATGAAAATAATGAATGAACAGGCTATATTCAGTACTATTCATAAGGAAAAATATATTTCAAGAAAAGGAATAGCGGATATAACAGGATTAACAAAATCATCTGTTACGAATATAGTAAATAAATTCATTAATCATGGATATTTAATAGAGAAGGGAATGGGACAATCTACTGGAGGAAGAAAACCAGTAATGGTCACTCTCAATTCAGAATCTTGTTGGATGATTGGACTGACATTAGATACCCAAAGAGTCAGTGGAATAATTACTAATTTATCAGCAGAGAAGAAGTTAGAATATAGTAGTAAAATTAATAATCTATGGAGTAAGGAAGAGATATTAAAGGTTATTTTTGATGTAATAAAAAAAATGTTGTTATTTGATAGGGAAACTAAAATTATTGGTATTGGTTTAGCTATGCCAGGACCTTATAATCATGAGAATGGTGAATTATTGGATTTGCCTAATTTTAAACATTTCAAGAATATCCTTATAAGAGACATTATAGAAAAAGAATTTCAAATTCCTACATTTATGGAAAAAGAAACACAGGCAGCTGCACTGGGAGAATATTTATTCGGGCAGGTTAATGAATCCAAGAATATATTTGTATTAGTAGTCAATTATTTAGGAATAGGTGGAGGAGTACTCCTTAATGGTAAAAGCTATCGTGGTTTTGCAGATGGTGCTGGAGATGTGGGTCATATGATAATTGATAGAAAAGGACCAGAATGCAGTTGTGGTAAAGTTGGATGTTTTGAAGCTTTAGCCAATGGAATTCATATGTATAATGAAGTAACCAAGGCTATAGAAAATAAAACCTACAATGAAGAGCTACCAGAACAAGAATTAAAAATAGCAGAGTACTTATATGAAAAAAGCCTGAAGGAAGATATGGTTTGCAATGATATTTTAGATCAAGAAGCAGAGTATCTAAGTATCGGTATAACTAACATAATTCAAGTTTTCAGTCCCCAAACTATAATTCTTGGGGGAGATATAATACTAGGATGCCCAACTCTTTATCAAAAAGTGCTTGAGAGGGTACGAAAAAATGTTTATCCCTTAATTCAAAAGGACATTGATATAAAATTAACTTCATTTGGACAGGATTTGTTAACTGTTGGTGGAGCTAGCTTGGTTATTCAAGAATTTTACAACAGAAATCCTAAGCTTGTATAAAAAGAGCCATACAGGCTCTAAACATTTTTACTAATTCCCAGATTATTCCTTGATCAAATTGTCTTTGAAAGCAGATGGGGATAGGTTGGTAACGGATTTGAAGATTCGGCTGAAATAGTATTGATTAGAGTAGCCAACTATTTCAGCTATTTCTTTTAATTTCATGGAGGGATCTTTTTTCATGAGATCTTTTGCAACATCAATACGTGTTTGGGTTAAATAGTTCATTGGAGATATTTTTTTGTACTGTTTAAAAGATTTGCTAAGATAACATGGATCCACATTAAACATAGTAGATATATCATTAATGGTAATCTGATCAGAGTAATGTTTTTTGATATAGGTTTCAATTTGTTCAACAATCTCATGGATAGCTTTGTTAGTATTTTGTTTCAATTGATTCTCGAAAAATGAATTGAAATAAGTAGTTAAATTTTTGTGGAGATTAGAATAATCATTATTAAACATAACTATTTCTTCAATATCAAGTTGATAGTTATCTATATGTAAATCTTTTGAAGAGTCAACCATAATTCCAAGAATTTTTTTTAGTTTACTTTCAAGCCTTGTTTGAGTGTAATGTAGATTATTGGATGAATCTATGAATTTAGAAAGTTCATCCATAAATGTGATACGATCTTTCTTTTTATAAGAAAGAATTAGGTTATGTTCAATATCTGTAATTTTATTTGTATAGAAAGAAGTAGGGGTTTTTTCTTCTAATATAACACTTGAATAGCCAAATAATGTGTTTTTTCTCAAAGATTTATTAAGAGATGAAACGCTCTTAGATATATCTTCCAGTTTGGTTATAGTTTTTGATAATAAGACTGTAATTGGAAAATCTTGTTTATCAAGTTCATTAAATAATAGTTGTACAGTTTTTTGAGGGTCGAATGACATACCTTCAGGTACACAAAATATACCTATCATTTCATTCAATTTTGAAGTTGATATAGGCCAAAAGAAAATACTAGGATGTAAAATTCCTTTGGTTAAATGTTGCAATTCTTCTTCAGAAACAAAAAAGTTATGAGGATGAGAGTAATTTAAAGGATAATGAGAATATGAACCACCACAAAATAAAACTAAATAATAGCTATTATAAACGTTAAAATAGTCACCAAAAGTTTCTGAAGGTATATCTTTATTAAGAATATCATAAATAAGTTTTTGACGATTTGTATTTTTTTGTATATAGATATCCGATGTTAATTTATGAAGAATTTTATCTAATTCATTTTGGTCAACTGGTTTAAGTAGATATTCATTTACACCTAATTTCATTGCTTGACGAGCGTATTCAAATTCATCATGACCGCTAATGATGATAAATTTAACATTAATATCCATCTTAAGCACTTCCGTAATCATCTCAAGACCATCCATTATGGGCATGCGTATATCCGTAATAATAATATCTGGTTGATTTTCTTTTATGGATTCTAAGGCCTCTATCCCATTAAATGCTTCTCCTGTAATAAATATATCAGAGCTGAAACTTTGCACTTTTTGTTTTATACTCCAAAGTATTGGTGGTTTATCTTCAACAATTAATACTTTAATCATCTTATTAATCATCTCCTGTATGTTTAATCTCAAGTTTAATATATGCTCCATTAGGTACATTGTTTTTCAATTCAAAGGTGAAAGTTGATTTATAATGAATAGCAAGTCGAGTATAGGTGTTCATAATACCCATGCCACCAATTTCAGCATTCTGCTGGAAATGACCTTTTCTCAAGTTTTCTTTATAGTCATTTATTTTCCTATATAATTTATCAAGGGTTTTATCTTCGAACCCTGAACCATTATCAATAATTGTTAATGACCAATTGTTTGGTGATATATATTTACCTGTAATACTAATATGCCAAGGTGGCATAGTGTCTTTGAACCCATGATTGATTGAGTTTTCAACTAATGGTTGAAGGGTCATTTTAGGTATTTTTAACAATAACATTTCATCTGGTAAATTTATATCATAATCAAGATAAATATTATTAGGATTATTATAGTCTTTGTAATGGGTCTTCATTAAATCTAAATAATCAATAGTGTGTTTTATTTCTTCTGACAATGACACAAATGTTGATTTTGAGTTGGAAACATATCTTAACATATTTGATAGTTTATTGCATATTATGGTTGTTTCTGATATACCATCTCTTTCAGAAGAAGCACTAATTACGCTTAGAGTATTGTATATAAAATGAGGATTCATTTGAGCTTGTAAAGCAAGTAAATTAGCATTGATTTCTCTTATCTTAGATTCATAGATCTGATTGATTGAGTCTTTAATGTTATCAAACATAATATTAAAAGAATCATTAAGTAAATCTATTTCATCGTTACCTTCATTTGGTAGATTTAAATACATATTATCAATACTGACTTCTTTTACATGAGTCATAAGATTATAGAGTGGTCTTGTTAATTTTCTTATAAGTAACGAAAAAGCTACAATTACTAATATCAAAATCAATAGACTAAATGAAAAGAAGAAGATACGAAAAATCTTTTGAGATTCAATTAAGGTACTTGGATAACTGATTGAAACAGTAGTCCAATTGGTAAAATCAGAATGATGCTTACTGCATATATACTGACGATTATTTATTTTTATTAAGTCAGATTGATTATCTATCTTAGAATAAGTATCTTCTGGATTATAAGTTTGAATAATTTTTTCATAAGAATCACTATGAATATAAGGATAAATTAAATCTCCATCTTCATTGAAAATGAGTACTTTTGTGTTTCCATTACCATTATTGCCTTCACAGATATTTTCTAGATTCCAATATGGAATATCAAATTCCAATAAGCCATAATCATAACCTTTATTTGACTTGATTGACCGTATGATGGATATGACAGGGCGATTGATTGTGACCCAAAAATCTTGGTGAGGTGGTAATATTTTTAATTGGTTTTTATCAGGAATAAGACTGTTATACCATTCAAGGTCTTCAAGATGTCTTGAAACTTCATCTTTATTATCAGGTAGACCTGAATGAAAGTAAAAATCATATTTTGCATTAAAAAGAGTTACATTAGTGGTGTTAGGAAAGTAGTAAGTAAGGATATTAAGTTGACTCCTAATCTTCCCTGAGTTTTCAATCATTTCGTATTCAGATATATCTTCTTTGGTAAATATATCATCAAGAATTTCATGAATAAAATCATTCTTAGAAATATACAAACCAGACATGGACATCTGATTAAATAATAGATCTATTTGTGAAGAAGTTTTTTCTGTAGAATGATTTAAGGTAACATATTCATTATCTAGAGAAACTTTCGAATAATAATTATAAAAAACAAGAAATAGTATAGAAAACACGACGAATATTATACTTGTCAATCCAATAAGGAGTTTTTTGTTGAAATTAAGTTTAATCATCTGCTCACCCTCATCAATTATTAAGTAATAGGTAAAGGACTTTGACAAGTTTAGTATAGCATAGGAAATTTATTTATACAAATAATCAATTACTATCCTACAATTTTACAAAAATGTATATGGTTAATAGACAGATATGTGCATTTTAAAAGGAGCCAAAAAGAGGTATCTTTAGTATAAGAGATAGGTAAAGAGCTTATAGAATCAATGTAAATATGTTGAACTTTAATTGACAAAAAGGGCTGGTTCAATATATGTAAACAGTAGAGAGGAGTGATATCGTGAGTAACTATATATTGGAGATGAATGGCATCAGTAAATCATTTCCTGGTGTAAAGGCACTCCAAAATGTTTCTTTAAAAGTAAAATATGGAGAAGTTCATTGCTTGATGGGAGAAAATGGTGCTGGTAAATCTACGTTAATTAATATACTAGCTGGATTGCTTCAAAAAAATACCGGAGAGATATTAATTGATCAGAGACTAGTCAATATAAATAACCCTCATGATGCATATAGAAATGGTATTAGTTTTATATTTCAAGAGTTGAGTGTTGTTAATACATTAACAGTTGAAGAAAATATGACTCTTGGTTTTGAGACATCTTATGGAAGTATAGTTAATAAAAAAGAAAATATTAAACGCGTTAAAAATATTTTACAGAAATTGAATATTGATATTTTATACAATAGTTATGTTGGAGATTTGACTGTTTGTGAAAAGCAGATGATGCTTATTGCAAAAGCACTATCTCAGGATTCTAAAATTATTGTTATGGATGAACCAACTGCTTCATTAACAAATAAAGAAACAGATGAATTATTTAAAATGATAGAGTCTTTAAAAGAGGAAGGAGTTACTTTTATTTATGTGTCTCACCGATTTGAAGATATTTTTACTATTGGCGATAGTATAACAGTATTTAGAGATGGGAAAAATGCTAAAGACCTTATTGTAAAAGATACCAGTGAAGAAGAAATCATCCGTTATATGGTAGGAAGAAATATCGAGGATACATTTCCTAAAAGAAACCATGAAATTGGAGAAACAATATTAAAAGTTGAAAAAATATGCGCCAAAGAACTTATAAAAGATGTTAGTTTCCAGCTGAAACGAGGACAAGTACTTGGAGTATCAGGATTAGCCGGAGCAGGAAAGACAGAACTTGCTAGAGTTTTATTTGGAGATAATCCTATAATTTCTGGGGATATCATTTTGAAAGGTCAAAAGATTAATTTAAACAAACCTCAAGATGCTATTAAATCTAAAATAGCTCTTCTTCCGGAGGAAAGAAGAACTCAAGGTATAGTAGGTAAAATGACAGTAAGAGAAAATATATCTTTGGTAGTTAGCAATCGTCTATCTAAGTTATGTGTTATTAATAGAAAGAAAGATCGTCTACTTGCTAAGAAATATATTAAAGATATTAATGTTAAGACACCGACTTCTGAACAAATTATTCGATTTCTAAGTGGTGGTAATCAGCAAAAGGCAATTATTGGAAAATGGCTGGCAACTGAGGCAGATATTTTTCTGTTAGATGAACCAACTAGAGGGATTGATATTGGTGCAAAAAGCGAAATTTATGAAATAATTAATGGGTTGACAAAATCAGGTAAAGCAGTATTATTATTTTCATCTGAATTACCTGAGTTACTAGGTGTATGTGATGCTATTATGGTTATGAATAACGGAAGATTAGCTGGTATATTAAGTAACGAAGAAGCTACTCAAGAAGAAATAATGAGATTATCAGTAGGGGGAAGTAACCATGAATAGTAAATTAAATAGCAGATACTTACAACGATTTATGATTATTGGTATATTGCTAGTTTTATGCGTCGTATTTGCAGTAATGAGCAAAGAATTTTTCACATATGTCAATATTAGAAACATTTTGAGACAGCAAAGTATGGTTGCAATTACTGCAGCTGGGGCAACATTTGTTATGATAACAACTGGTTTGGATATTTCGGTTGGTAGTACTATAGCCTTATCAGGTGTTGTTTTTGCTAAACTTGTACAAGGTGGTATGCCATTATTGCCTGCTTGTCTTATTGCTATTCTCGTAGGTGGTATAGTTGGGCTAATAAATGCATCAATGATTGTTGGGGCTAAAATCAATCCAGTTATTGCAACTTTGGGTAGTATGTATGCAGTAAGAGGTATTGCTTATCTAGTAGCTGGTGGTACAACTATTGCGAATGGTCTTCCAAAAAGTTTTAATGTTTTAGGAAGAGGCTATATTGGACCAATTCCTATACCTGTTGTTATTATGATTTTAGTATACATAGTGTTTCATTTTGTATTAAGTAGAACATTGCTAGGTAAATATACTTATGCAATTGGTGGTAACAAAGAAACCGCAAGATTATCAGGCATATCAGTTCCAAAAGTTATGGTTTCCTTATATGCCATTACAGGATTGTTAACAGGATTAAGTGGTACCATAATGGCTTCAAGGCTGACTTCAGGTAACCCACAAATAGGAACGGGCTTTGAGTTTGATGTTATTATAGCAGTATTTTTAGGGGGCGTAAGTACAACTGGTGGTGAAGGAACTATAGTTGGGACATTTATTGGTGCAATGATAGTTGGTGTACTATCTAATGGATTAAATCTTCTTGGAGTAGATCCATTTTATCAATATATTATTAAAGGTATAGTACTTGTATTAGCAGTAATGCTTGACATGGCTTTAAAAGGAAATGGATTAAGTTTTAAATCTTTTAACAAAAGAATATTAGCAAAATCTTAATATATTAATTAATCTCAGGTAGATGGGATGTGATAACAAACTTATTGATTTTGTTAATATATACATATAAAATATAAAATGAAAAGGAGAATGGGATAATGAAAAAAATATTAAGTATAGTGTTCGTAATGATTATAGGAATAAGTTTATTGGCAGGGTGTAGTAAAAAGGAAGTAAAAGATAAAACAGAAACTCAAGAAATTGAAAGTGAAAAAGATAATAAAAAACCTCTTAAAATTGGTGTTATTTACTTAACAGCAGAGCATCCTTATTATCAAGCACATGCAATGCATACACAAAATTATACAGCAAAAAAAGATATTAAACTTATTGAATTAGATGGTAAAGTAGATCAAGCTAACATGGCAAACCAAATGGAAAATCTTGTTTCACAAAAAGTTGATGGTATCATTTATTGTCTATTAGAAGGAACAGCAGGATCAGCAGATATTAATATGGCACAAGAAGCGGGTATTCCAGTAATTACATTTGCAATTAAACATGATCCAAAAACAGCAGATGCAACATTTGTTGGAATTGATGAAAAATCAGCTGGTGCATTAGGTGGAGTTGAAGCAGCCAATAAATTTATGGCTCAATTCCCAAATAAAAAAGCTAAGATAGCTGTTATTGAAATGACGGGTGTATCAGCATCAACTGACAGGTCAGATGGATTTATTGAAGGCTTCCAATCAGTAATTACTGATGCAGAAGTAGTTGTAAGATTAAATGGTGAAGGTAAAAAAGATAAGGCAATGGCAGTTGTAGAAGACGCTATTCAAGCTAATCCAGATATAAACGTATTCTTTGGTGCAAATGGCGACCAAGGATTAGGTGCATTAGCAGCACTTGAAGCTCAAGGAAGAGGAACTATTGAAACAGAAATAGTTATTAGCCATGATGGTTCAGAACCTGAACTTTTAAAAATTGCTGATCCAGATAGTGCTCTTAAAATTGCAAATGCAAACTTACCAAAGGATTTAGCGGAAGCAACAGTAGATACCATTTTAGAAATAATCAACGGTGAAAGAGAAATGAAAAACACGGATGATATTTTCGTTCCTTCAGCCGTAATAACAGGAGATGATATTGAAGCAGCACAAAAATTCTTAAAAGAGCAATATAATTCCGATACAAAATTATAATAGATAATATCTTCATTGAAATCCTCAATATAATAGCTGTCTCAA
>NZ_BTPT01000082.1:0-48979 GCF_054408565.1 Vallitalea sediminicola | reverse complement strand
AATCATTTAGAAAGATTGTTCTGTTCTCTCTATAATCTCATCCTGCAAGGCTTTACTAAGATTACAGAAATAATCACTGTAACCTGCAACCCTTACAATAAGGTTCTTATATTCATCTGGATTTTCTTGAGCTTTTAAAAGGGTTTCCTTACTTATAACATTAAATTGAATATGATGACCATCTAATCTAAAATAAGCTCTTACCAGATGTGCTATATTATCCAATCCCTCTTCTCCTTCAAGAAGGGATGGTGTGAATTTCTGGTTTAATAATGTTCCTCCTGTTATAACATGATCCATTTTGGAAGCTGACTTTATAACTGCAGTAGGTCCATTAATATCTGCTCCTTTTGATGGTGATATACCATCTGCAAGAGGTTTATTTGCTAATCTACCATCGGGTGTAGCTCCCATTACTTCACCAAAATAAACATGGCAGGTGGTGGGAAGCATATTAATTCTATGGACTCCCCCTTTACCATTTGGCCTACCTGTAACTTCATCATAATAAGCATGGAAAACCTCACTCATGATATTATCTGCATAATCATCATCATTACCATATTTTGGTGTTTTGTTTTTAACTAGGTTCAGTATACCTTCATATCCTGCAAAATTGGCTTTTGTAGCTTCTAATAATTGAGGCATAATCAGTTTCTTATAATCATAAATATTGTGTTTGATAGAAGATAGTATATCCGTGATATTACCAATACCTACTCCTTGAATATAGTTCGTATTATACCTTGCCCCACCTGAATTGTAATCTCTTCCTTTTTTAATACAATCATCTATGATAACCGATAAAAATGGTACAGGCATTTTCGTAGCATATAATCTTTCTATTATTCTATTTCCTTTTACTTTTATATCCACAAAATGTTTCAGTTGTTTTTTATAAGCGCTAAATAACTCTTCATAGCTTTCATAACCTGTTGGATCTCCTGTTTCAATACCTAGTTTTTTGCCAGACATTGGATCCATACCATTATTCAATGTGATTTCTAATATTTTAGGCAGATTCATGTATCCAGTCAGAATATATGCTTCTTTTCCAAATGCTCCTGTTTCCACACAACCACTAGTACCACCATTTCTTGCATCTTCTACAGTCTTTCCAGCTCGGAGCATTTCTTGTATAACTACATCTGTATTAAATAATGAAGGCTGACCCCAACCCTTTCTAACTATTTTTAGAGCTCTTTTCAGGAATCTTTGTGGTGTTTTCTTACTTATTTGCACATTGGAACTTGGTTGTAATAATTTCATTTCATCTATGACATCAAGTAATATGTAGCTTACTTCGTTGACACCATCTGAACCATCTTCTCTTAATCCTCCACAGTTGATGTTAGCAAAGTCTGTATATGTTCCACTTTCTTTTAATGTAATACCAACTTTTGGTGGAGCTGGTTGATTATTGAATTTTACCCAAAAGCATTGTAAAAGTTCTTCTGCTTTTTCACGGCTTAAATTCCCTTCTTCAATCTCTTTCTTATAAAATGGATAGAGATGTTGATCCAGTCTACCTGGGTTAAAAGCATCCCAAGGATTGAGTTCGGATATAACACACAAATGCACAAACCAATACATTTGCAGAGCCTCTTCAAAGGTTCTTGGTGCATATGCAGGAACATGATTACATGTATCAGCAATATGTAGCAGTTCCTCTTTTCTCACAGGGTCATTCTCTTTATCAGCCAACTCTTTGGCTAATTCACTATAGCGTTTGCCTAAAATCATGATAGCATCACAAGCATGACTCATACCCATTAGTTGATTTTTCTTATCTAGAGCCTCATCATCATCATAAAAATCCAGTTTACTTATTGAATCATCTATCTCTTTTTTAAATTCCATAAAACCTTTATTATAGATTTTACCATCAGCAACTGTATGTCCTGGTCCTCTTTGTTCCATGAACTCTGTGAAGATTCCTGCTTCATAGCATTCTTTCCACTCTTGTGTCATATTTTCTATGATATGATGGCGCATAGACCTTTTTTCCCAGTAAGGAATAATGGTTTTCTGCTGTATTCCTCTAGATTTTTCCGATGTTTTGAATGTTATTTTTTCACGGTCATTCATAACCCTAAAATCTTCCACAGTATGACAACATAATTCTGGATATGTTGGTGTTCCAGCAGGTTTTTCCCCTCTTTCTCCAACAATAAGTTCCCCATCATTGATACAAAGTTTTTTATGAGTCATTAATTCTTTCAACACCATGCCTCTCAGAACTGGTGTTGATACACTTCCTTCATACTCTTTATAAACTGCATCAACTATTTCTGCTCTTTCCATTGAGATATAAGGTATTGCATTTACACTTTGCTCTCTAAGTTTTCTTACTCGTTCTGTTATCATAATATTTACCCTCCTATCTTTACCTTTATACCAGCTTTATCAAATTTCATTGCTATATCATTCATTCTAGTGTCTGAAGGTCTTTCCATGCCTGTTAATCTATATTGCAATCCAAGGCTTTTATATTTATCCATGCCCATCTTATGATATGGGAGCAGATTCACTTGCAGAATACGAAGATTTGATAAGAAATGAATGGCAGTGTTAATATGTTCATCATCATCATTGATACCTTTAATAATAGGCATCCTAACAAATATGTCTGCACCTGCATCAGATAATCTTTGTAAATTATCAAGTATCTCTTCATTATATGTACCTACGTACTTCTTATGTTTCTGATTATCAATTAATTTGAGATCATATAAAAATAAATCAACTTTGTTTAATATTTTACTGAAATCCTCCCATTTACCATAACCGCTTGTGTCTACAGCTGTATGAATATCCTTTTCCTTGCAAGCTTGCAATATTTTATCAAGAAAATCTAATTGAACCATTGGTTCTCCTCCTGAGAATGTAACACCTCCACCAGATTCTTCATAAAAAATAGCATCCTTTTCAATTTCTTTCATGAGTTCTGTAGCAGTTATATCCCTACCCACATATTCTAGGGCATTATTAGGACAAAAATCTGTACACTTACCACACAAATTACATCTTTCATTATTAATGATAACCTGTGAATCTTGTATTATAATAGCTTGCTCGGAACATGTTTTCTCACAAATTCCACAAGCAGAACATCTATCCTCAAAATATATTATTTCATGCTTATACTTTTGACTCTCCGGATTATGGCACCACCAGCATCTTAATGGACATCCTTTTAAAAATACTGTTGTTCTAATTCCTGGACCGTCATGAACAGAGTATTTTTGAATATTCATTATAGTACCTGTCATTACATCACTTCCTCAGCAATAAGAATCAGATTATACTATTCTTATCTATATATATGCCATTATATCATGTTTACAATAAAAATCTATGCATTATTTTATTAATATCCAAGAAGAGTAAAACACAATTTATTTTTAACTAATACCTATATTTTAATTTAATAAAAGGGCTATCTTACCATAGATAAATTCTTGGTAAGATGCCCTTTGGCGTGTTACATCAATAATTCCTTCCATTATCTTGTCAACCTTTTTTCTTCATACATCCTGGAATCTGCAACATTCATGACTCTTTCCAATGTATCTCCATCTATTGGATAAGTAGCAAGTCCAATACTAGGTACAACCTCAATATCAATGTCTTGTTGTTTGAATCTGAATAATGTTTCAGCCCTTATTATTCTAGTAACATATTCTAAATCTTGTAATTGATCAATATTAGAAACTAAGATAAGGAATTCATCCCCACCTATTCTAAATCCTCTTTTTTTATTAATTCCAATAGTTTGGATTCTCTTTGCGAATTCAATCAAGACTAAATCGCCAACCTTGTGACCATAATTATCATTTATGGCTTTGAAATGATTAATATCGATTAAGAATAGACCAATAAATTCATTATTTGCTTCTGCTTTCTTTAATATAGTTTGATAATAGTACTCTAAAAAATATCTATTGTTCAATCCCGTTAATTGATCATTCATGGCTTGATAGTTCAACTGGTACCTTGTATTGAAAATCATAAGGATAAAGGCACCAATTATTAGGCTGATTAATATACTTAACCCTCTAAAAGTCCAACCTATTGTTTTGTGTTTTTCCCATCCATGTAATGGTTCAATAACCACTTTCCATTTATTATTAAGAATTTCAATATTAAGCACTTGACCATCTCTGTCAATTAAATCACCGTCACCATGAAATGGTTTCATGGGAAAATCCTCCATATTATATATGGCTACATTAAGTTTCGATTCTTCTGCGATTGTATCCATATACTCAAGATATTTGTCTCCATCTAAAACAATACTTATCTGCCCCCAATATTCACCTTCAATGACCATTGGTAAACGAGCTATGAACCCCATTCCTCCTTGTACTAAATCTACAGGTCCAATAAATAAGCGTTTTGATGTTTCTTTCACCTTAAGTATATCATCTCTCTGACTAGGTATTGCAGTCAAATCAATACCAATAACTTTTTCATTACCTTCTTTGGGATAATTCCATATAACTGTAGTATCCTCCATAATCCCAATATTTCTTATAAGTGTTTCTTTTTGTGATAATAGATTCTCTAGATATTTATTGGAATCTTCTTCAGAAATATCTGGATTGATTTTTATATATGTCATATACCCTTCCAATAAATTGATGCTCTCATTAATGGTAGCCTCAGCTCTTGATTGATATCTAAGAAATCTTTCTAAAACTTCTAACCTCTGCCTTTGATTATCTTTATTTTCTATGGTATCAATAGCTAAAAAAAGCAATATCATAATAATTACGCTTATGGTGACACCTATACTAATAGAGTAGAAAAAATGTTGTCTCTTGGTTTTAAGATTCAAGTATTGTCCCTCCGTATTTATCAGTCTACAAACAAGTTAAAGAGAATCATAATATTTTGCTCTATTAAAAATAAACATCATGATCTTTATGTCATATTATGTAGATATTATACCATAAAACATGCACTAATTCTATTTTTTAGGATACTCTACATCAAAATTTATTATTGATTTTTACCTTTTCTAGTGGTATATTGAAGATACTACACCGAAAGGAGATTTCCAAATGTTAAAAGGAAAAACTATCGTTATTGGTGTAAGTGGTGGAATTGCAGTATACAAGGTATGTGACCTTGTTAGTAAACTAAAGAAATTAAATGCTGATGTACATGTAATTATGACTAAATCAGCAACAGAATTTGTTGCACCCTTAACATTTGGGTCACTATCATTGCAACCTGTGGTTGTAGATATGTTTGAGAAAATAGTGAAATGGGATATAGAACATATTGCTTTAGCCAAAGCAGCTGATTTGTTTTTAGTTGCTCCTGCTACAGCTAACATCATAGGCAAAATAGCAAATGGAATAGCAGATGATATGTTATCAACAACCATCATGGCAACTAAAGCACCTATAATTATTGCACCTGCGATGAATACCAATATGTATGAAAATCCTATAGTACAAGATAATATCAAAAAATTAAAGAGTTTTGGCTATAAATTCATCAAGCCAGATTCAGGAAGATTAGCATGTGGTGACTTAGGCATAGGAAAACTAGCCAATGTGGATACTATTATCGAATCAATTACCATGAATTTATTAGAAGATAAACCTTTAGCAAGGCAAAAAATATTGATAACAGCTGGACCAACAAGAGAAGCTCTTGACCCGGTTCGTTATATGACCAATCATTCTTCTGGCAAAATGGGTTATGCTATTGCTGAAGCAGCAGCCATAAAAGGAGCAGAAGTCACATTAATATCTGGACCTGTTACCTTGGAGAAACCTAATAACCTAAAAAAATATATCCAGATTGAATCAGCTGAGGAAATGTTTACTGCTGTAAAAGACAATCTGAAAGACCAGAATATAATTATTAAATCTGCTGCAGTGGCAGACTATCGTCCAAAGGTTTATGTGAATAAAAAAATCAAAAAATCAGACGAAGATTTTATTCTTACACTAACCCGCAATCCAGACATACTAAAATGGATCGGCATGCACAAAACCCCTGAACAATTAATAGTGGGATTCGCAGCTGAAACCAACGATGTTATGGAAAATGGAATTAGTAAACTGAAGAAAAAAAATATTGATATGATAATAGTTAATGATGTCACTAGGGCAGATGCCGGTTTTGGTACTGATACCAATTGTGTAACATTAATTGACAAAAAAGGTAATAAGAAAGCCTATCCAGTTATGCCTAAAAAACAATTAGCCCATAATATACTGGATTATATTATAGCTAATCTCTATAAAGTTTAATAGATAATATCTGCTTTGATTCATTGAACAAAGACAGTATCAAGAAAAACAAGGTATATTGATTATGATATTCTACCTTCTTGGACGCTGTCTAAGAAGGTTTTTTTAGTTTAGCATATGAAAAATTAGGAGGTTACAATGTTTGGATTTATAGGAGCTGGGAAAGTCGGAACAACATTAGGTATGTATTTTAATAAAATGCAATTACCTATTAGTGGTTATAATAGTAAATCAATTACTTCAGCAGAAAAAAGTGCTACCCTTACTAGTAGCAAGGCTTATGATAATATTGCCCAATTAGTTGATTCATCAAAATATATTATGATAACTACTCCTGATGATGTAATAAAGGATGTTGTCCATCAACTATCATCACTACATACAAAGTGGTCTGATAAAGTAGTTTGTCATACCAGTGGTACTCATCCCTCCACTATACTTGAACCACTATCTAAACTTGATTCAACTACCTTATCACTTCATCCTATGTTATCATTTGCTGATATTAATTATGCTTTAACCATTTTACCGCAAACACCACTTACATTAGAAGGTAAAGGAACTTTGATTGATGAATTCAGAAAAACCCTGCAAAACATCAATCTTAATATTTATAACATCAACCCTGAACAAAAATCCCTATACCATGCAGCAGCTTGTATAGTATCTAACTATCTTGTTACTTTAATTGATACAGGGATAGAAACTTTCAAAAAAATTGGATTTGAACAAGAATCATCATTACAACTAATAGAACCCTTAGTAAAAGGAACCATCAATAATATTTTTGAAAAAGGAACAAAAAAAGCTCTCACTGGACCTATAGCTCGAGGTGATGTCAATACTATAAAAACACATGTACGAGCTCTATCTAGAGAAGATAGAAACCTAGAGCAATTCTATTGTTTACTGGGTAATAGAACTCTAAGTCTAGTAGAAAAACAAAATAAATTAAATGAATACACTCTAAATACTTTAAAGGAGGTATTACTAAGTGAAAACTGTAACTACACAAACAATAAGGAACAAGAAAAAGAATAACGAAATAATAACAATGTTGACAGCATATGACTACCCTACAGCAGCTATATTAGATAAAGCAGGTATTGACATAATATTGGTTGGTGATTCGTTAGGAATGGTTATCTTAGGTTATGAAAATACTACTGAGGTAACGATAGAAGATATGCTTCATCATTTAAAAGCAGTTTCTAGAGGCAGTAAACACTCATTAATCGTTGCTGACCTTCCTTTCCTTACATATCATACAGGAAAATATGAAGCTGTAAGAAATGCCGGACGTCTTGTCCAAGAAGGAAAAGCGAATGCTGTAAAACTCGAAGGTGGAACAGAAGTAATAAAACAAACAAAAGCAATTATTAATGCAGGAATTCCTGTTATGGGACATATAGGATTAACCCCTCAATCAATTAATCAATTAGGTGGTTATTATATTCAAGGAAAATCTGAAGAAAAAGCTAAAAAACTACTTGAAGATGCAATGGCTCTAGAAGAAGCCGGAGCATTTGCAATTGTACTTGAATGTATACCAACAGAATTAGCGAAACTCATTACAGAAAAAGTAGAAATTCCTACTATAGGTATCGGTGCAGGTTCTGACTGTGATGGTCAGGTATTAGTTACCAATGATATATTGAACCTATATTCTGGTATGGTACCAAAATTCGTAAAGCAGTACGCTAATCTACAAGATGAAATCATGAAAGCTACCAGCAATTATATAAAAGACGTGAAACAAAAGACTTTTCCTAGTAAAGAACATGTTTTTCATATTAATCAAGATGTAATTGATTCAATATATGGTGGAGGGAAAAAATCATGAAAATATTAAACGATATAAATGAACTACGAAAACATCTGGAAATCTATCGTACAGAAGGCAAAACTATAGGTTTAGTACCTACTATGGGATATTTACATGAAGGTCATATCTCACTAGTAGAAAAATCTGTTACAGATAATGATATAACAGTACTAAGTATCTATGTTAATCCTACTCAATTCGGTCCTAATGAGGATTTGGATAAATACCCTAGAGATATAGAAAATGATAAAAAGCTAGCCAAGGAAGCTGGAGTAGATGTTATTTTTATACCTACTAATTCAGTAATGTACCAAGATAATCATACAACCTATATCAATGTTAATAAACTTACAAATAATCTATGTGGTAAATCAAGACCTACTCATTTTAGAGGTGTAACTACTATTGTAACTAAATTATTCAATATAGTTCAACCAAATAGAGCTTATTTTGGACAAAAAGATGCTCAACAGGCTATAGTGATTAAAAAAATGGTAAAAGACCTTAACATATTTATTGATATAATTATCTGTCCTATAATAAGGGAAAACGATGGTCTAGCTCTAAGTTCTCGTAACACTTACTTAAGTATCAAAGATCGAAAACAGGCTACTATTTTATATCAATCCATCCAAGAATCGGAAGAGTGTATTAAGAGCGGTGAACATTCAGCCACAATCATAAAAGATATCATTAGAAAAATGATTGAAGAAAAACCTTCAGCAACTATAGACTATATAAGCATAGTTAATGAAGATACTCTTGAAGATATAGATTATATCAAGGGTAATATTCTCATTGCACTTGCTGTGAAATTTGGTAGAACAAGACTGATTGACAATCTGAGAATGGAGGTAATTTAATATGTTAATTGAAATGATGACGGGAAAATTACACAGAGCAACTGTAACCGATGCAAACCTTAACTATGTAGGAAGCATCACCATTGACGAACACCTTATGGAATTAGCAGATATATTACCTGGACAAAAAGTACAGATTGTCAATAATAATAATGGAGCTCGTTTAGAGACATACGTAATTAAAGGAGAACGAAACAGCGGAATCATATGTCTTAACGGGGCAGCTTCCAGACTTGTACAACCAGGAGATATAGTAATCATTATAGCCTATGCCTTAATGGATAAAAATGAAGCTAAAGACTATAAACCAAAAGTTGTTTTTCTAGGTAATAAAAATAAAGTTATAAATTAAATATAATATATATTATTAAATAAAAGATAGCTCTTCAAAAACTGTAATTACTCTAGTTATAGTTTTGAATAAGCTATCTTTTTTATATATTAATACTATTGATTAACTATTATATCTAATCCTTTCAATAAGTGCATCCTTCTGAATATACCTACTCATATATATTGATAACAATGACTGCATAACAAGAAGAGAGATTGTCATAATCAGAAGTTCTGTAAATGGGAAATGGTATGTAGATATACCTATCATTCCTGTTCTTTTAGCCCCTAAAAATAATTGGTAACCAAACAGATTCCCTACAGTGAGAGCAATAATCAATGTTCCTATGGTAAAAACTAGCCCTTCTGCTTGTAACATCTTTCCCAATTGTTTATTGGTAAGCCCAATAGCCTGTAAAATACCGAATTCTCTTTTTCTAGTTATAATACTGGTAATCAAAGTATTGGCCATATTCATGAATCCAATTATCCCCAATACTATCAATAGACCATACACAGGAACAACTAATAACCTGATACTGAATCTTGATTGGTCCAACAGTTCTGTATATGCCTTCATAGAATAATACTCACTTCTTGAAGCTATATTATCTATCATATTACCTACTGACTTCACTTTATCTTTATCACAATATATAAACATATGAGATGTAATATTTTCTTTGAAGCCTAACTTTTTGAATGTATCCTCAGTCATTATAAATAATGTATCCGTAGAACTTGTAGATGCTTGAAGAACTGCTTCAAACTTAATTACCCTATCTCCATCATAGAGTTCAAAAGTTAATTTATCTCCAATCTTATAACCATTCTGCTCAAAGAAATAATCATATGTATAAGCAATTCCATTTTCTGATACTGCTTCATTGTAGTCCATAACGCCTTTTTTACACTCTTTTTCCCGTGCTTCATAATCTTCCCTAGAAAGTACATTTATACCCATTAACCTTGCATCTTGTGGAGAATTATCAGATATTAATTTTGCAAGAATTGTACCTCTTGTTTCAACCTTATTTATACCATCTATTGTTTTAATTTCTTTAATCAACTCCTCTCCCATGATATTTTGCTGTTGGAGATGATTAAGATTATTCTCTGGATAAGCAGTATCGTCAACATCATAATCTAATTCAACACGATAATCCCCTTTTTCCATTTGACGCTTGGCATCATATTCAGGACTCATACTACTTGCAAGATTAGCAACAGCCACAAATAGCACACAACTAAGCCCCATGGTTAATATAGTTGCTAGTGTTCTTTTTTTATTTCTGGTTATATCTGACATTGTTAAACGGTATAAATTAACAGTTTTATAACCTTTTCTTTTAATTACTTTGCTTGTATTATCATGATATTTAATAGCCTCTACTGGTGATATACTTGATGCAATCTTCATCGGTTTTTTCAAAGAAATATAAATTGTAAAAAAAGATACTGATATGACTAATAGAATAACTGGTACATTAAACAAAGATACCTTTTCTATATCATAGTTTACCATTTGATCCATTAATTCGATTATCATAAATTCAAAACCTACATCAGATATTATATATCCAAATATAATCCCTATGGGTATACTTATTAATCCTAGAATCATCCCTTCTCTTAGAACAATTTGTTTTAATTGCTTTTTAGTAGTTCCTATAGCTCTTATTTTTCCGAACTCTTGAACTTTATCAATTATACCCACATAAAAAATATTATATATGACAAGGGCACTAAATAATATTACTAAAATACCAATTAAAACACTGATGAATATTATATCGGTCGAAGGATTAGTAATCCACATCAAATACCCCTTATTTATAATGATATTATTCTTATCAATACCTAAAGACTCAGCAAGATTTTTGATTTTATCTTGCATTTGCTCATAGTTAAGTTCACTTTCTCCCAATACATTAAATATGACACTACAGGATTTATTTTCATCTGTGATAGAACTATCATAAAAATCTGCAGAGATTAATGATTGATAGTATTTATTATAATTATTTGTTCTGTTAGAAGGAATAATTCCACTAATAATAAAATCTCTTTCTATTATTGTCCCTTCTCCTTTTACTCTATACGGTATTGTGATGGTATCTCCAATAGATGAAGTACCACTTATGTTTTCAAAAAAATCCTTCTCACCAACTATCTCATTCTCTTCTCTTGGTAAATGTCCTTCAACCAAATCTATATTAATCATATCACATGCATTTTTATCCATATAAGTTAGATTCCCACTTATATCATTCGTTTTAACTGTGGCAACATTTTCAGATATTCCCAGATTAATAAAATCAGCATGATGCTTCATTTTTTCAACAGTCTCTGTATTAACCCTCGTATATGTACCTTCATAATATCCATTTTGCTGTCCAGCATTTGTTTTATTATATTTGACCAACCCAAAAGCACTAGTTCCAATAATCATTAAAAGACAACTGGTTAATACTATAGCTACAGAAATCAACATACTTCTTGCTCTATTATTTTTTAGATTACTTACTGCAATATTTGTGGTAGTTTTCATCTATATCACCACCTTACCATCTTCAATAACGATTATGCGTTCTGCCATCTGAGCAATCTCAGCATCATGAGTAATCATAACTAACGTTTGACCATATTTTTTTGCTGACATTTTCAAAAGTGATATTACCTCATCGCTTGTCTTGGAATCAAGATTTCCCGTAGGCTCGTCTGCTAATATTATATCTGGGTTGGAAGCTAATGCTCTGGCTATTGCTACACGCTGTTGCTGCCCTCCTGATAAAGTGTTGGGTAGATTTTTTATTTTATCTTTTATACCTAGAGTCTTAACTATATCTCCAACGAACCTTGTATCTACTTTACTTTCATCCAACCCTATGGGAAGAACTATATTCTCCCATACATTCAATGATGATATCAAGTTATACGCTTGAAAAATGAAACCAATTTTTCTCCTTCTAAAAACTGCTAGTTCTTTTTCCTTTAACCTAAATATTTCTTTATCTCCTATAAAAACAGAACCCCTTGTAGGTTTATCTAATCCACCTAACATATTAAGGAGAGTACTTTTACCAGATCCAGACTTACCAACTATAGCAATGAATTCCCCTCTTTTGATCTGAATACTTGTATTATCTATTGCTTTTACTTCATTTTCTCCTTTTCCATAATATTTACATAGATTTTTAGTCTCTAGAATAACATCCATTTTATTGCCTCCTTAAGATAATCAATTGCTAATCGAATCTTTCATTACTTATTATCATAAAGGTTCAATCTTTCATTTTACTTTCATCAACAAGCAAAAAGCCTTACAAAACTGTAAGACTGATCATCTACTCTAGCAACAATTGTATAACAAAAATACTTCCTCTATTATTAATTCCCATAGAAGATTTTGAGATTGCTTTTATATTACCACCTTGATCTTCTAATATTTTTCTAGTTAAGTATAGCCCAACTCCAGAACCTTCTTGTTTTTTTACTCTATCACATTTACCACGATAAAATCTTTTGAATATTTCTGTATATTCTTTCTCATTAATTCCGATACCTTCATCTTCAATTTCAATTCTTAGATAGTTATGTAGTTTTTGAGTTCTAATGGTAATAGTATTATTTTTATCACTATATTTTATTGCGTTATCTATAACATTGGAGATGGCTTCTTTGGTCCATTTATCATCATAAGGTAATATTACTGACTGAATTTGTTGTAAGTTAATATTTATTTTCTTTTCTTCAGCTTTCATATAAACACTATTTACAGCTTGAATAATAGTTTCCTTAATATCATTCATCTTGGTTTTAATGTTTATTAACCCAGTTTCCAGTCTGGATATATTCACTAATGCTGCAACCAAGCCTTCTAATCTTGTTATCTGTTCTTTACTTCTTCCTATGAATTCCTGTCTTTCATTAGGCTCCAAATCATCCTCTGCCATAAGAGAATAATACATTTTCAATGATGCTAATGGTGTCTTTAGTTGATGAGATATATCCGTGACCAATGCCTTCGTTTCTTCTTTTTCTTCCACTAACCTTGTGTTGGTTATAGTTATCATTTCACCTAGAGTCTCTAGTTTATAATTTATCTTACTAATGATAGATTCATCTGTTCTTGGTGCTAAGTAGTTATAATCTCCTTTGGTGAATCGTTTTAAAACCTCAAGTATATTCTTCAATTCTCTTTTATGCTTAGTCCTTGTATAAAAACCTATCATAGATATTCCTATTATAAATACAAGCGCTATAACTATATTGAGCATAAGAATATTATTTTGGGATTCATTACCTATTGTAACATACTTATTGATATAGGATTCTGTAAAACCTTGTTCTTGCAGTAATTGTTTCCCTGAATTGATTGCTTCTTTATTTTTTATACCTTTAAGTACATCTGTTATCGCATAATATGTATCATTATCAGAAACAGAACCCGCTATCTGATAAAATTCTTCTATTTGCCTATTACTTATTCTTTCAATTTCACCAAATTCTTTTATAGTAATTAATGCAATCACTATTATACATATTGAAATAATAATCCCAATTATCAAATAGTTATTATTAGATTTATCTATCATTTTTTCTACACTCCATATCCCACAGATATCCAATGCCTCTAACATTTTTTATGTATACTGGTTTTGATGGTGTTTGTTCTATCTTTTCTCTTAGGCGTCTTATATTGACAGCAACCGTATTTTCGTCTACATAGTCACCATCAATGTCCCATAAATATTCTAACAGCTGTTTTTTTGATAAAATCTGTTTTGGATGTTCCATAAGTATACTTAATAATTTTAATTCATTTTTGCTTAACACTTTATCGATTCCATTAACTATTACTTTCATCTCATTTTTCATAAAATATATATTACCGGATTCTAACTTTTCACTAATGTCTCCTTCTAGTCGTTTAAATATAGCATTGACCTTAGACATAAGTACTGCTAAACTGAATGGTTTTGTAATATAATCATCCGCACCTGCTTCATATCCCATCACTATATCTATTTCTTCATCAAGTGCTGTCAAAAAAACAAATCTCACATTACTGATCTCACGAATTTCTCTGCAAAAATCCAGACCACTTCCATCTTCCAGATTAATATCACATATTACTAGATCAATATTGTTATTAGAAAAAAGTTTCTTACCTTCTCTGATACCATAGGAAGATAATACTTCATAACCTTCTTTTTTCAACTTAAAACTAATACCCCTATTTAAACTTTCATCGTCTTCCAATAATAGAATCTGTCTCACTGTTATCACTCTTTCTGTATTAACTAACAACTATCTTAGTTCTATATTCTTAATAATTGCTCTCAAATAATCTTCATCTATCTTATCCCAAGTAAATCCTACTTTATCTAAGTAATTAGTTGTTAGATTATTGTCAACTGCTATATTTTCACTGGCAGGTACATTTTTATTACTTATACTTAATAAATGTTTCAACTTTTCTTTTCTAACAGATATAAGAGCAGTGATATTATCCATAGATACTGGTAATATCTTATAATCCATTTTTTCAATTATATGCAAAATAGATATAACATCCACTTTGTTAGAGTTAAACACATGATAGATACCAGTATATTCTGGTTTACTTTTGATAATTTTTACTATTGCATCACTACATTGATCAACTGGTGTAATCTCAACTTTTTTATTCAATAATTCCTTTGGTATCCTCTTTAGTATAAGTAATTCTCTAAGTCTACCGTAAAAACCATTATCATCCATATTTCTTTGAAATTTCCCATCACTTGTACGTTGAGTCAGATTGCCAACCCTGATGATAGAAGCACTTAATCCATTTTCTATCTCCTTTATGATTTCACTCTCTGCAAGAAACTTACTAAGGATATATTCATTCTCGGAAAAATGCTGTCCTATATACAAATCCTTTTCAGTAAAAATATCTTTTAACAGATTATGTTGTATCATATAATGACCACTTATAGATATGGTAGACATATGATAAAGTTCTGCATTCAGGATTTTTGTCATGTAAATGATATTTTGTGTACCAGTTACATTAATATTACGTAAGATATCTGTTTTTCCATGATATTTGACAAAAGCTGCTGTATGAATAATAATTTTGATCTTATTTTCTATAATCTTATAATCATTATCACTAAGACCCAGTCTATCTAGTGTAATATCTCCTCTTAGAATTTTAATTCTTTGTTTTTCTTCATTTGTTATATCCGGAAGATAATAAGTAAATGCCTTTTTCATTTTTTCTTCTGGATTTTTTCCACGTATAATACAATATATATTATCCTTAGTTTCTTTCAACAAATCATTTACTAAATGGATACCTAACCATCCTGTTGCACCTGTAATTAATATATCTCCTGTTTTCTTTCTATTAATTTTTTTAGGGGTAATATCTGTTTTATTTTCATACCTGTAAAGATTCAACTCTGAATCTCTTTTGGTAAGTTTTCTTATAGTAGGATAATTATAGATATCTTTTATCTCTAGTACAATTCCTAATTTATCTGCTTCTATAATTAATTCCATCGCTTTTAGAGAGTCACCACCTAATTCAAAAAAATCATCAGTCACTCCTGTTTTTTGTATATTCAATACTTTTTCATATAAAGATACCAATTGTTTCTCTAGAACGGAATTAGGTTTAACATAAACCTTGTTATTTGATTCATGCTTATTTAATTTCTCCATATCCACTTTACCATTAACCGTTAATGGGAATGTTTCTAGTCTTACAATATGATTAGGAATCATGTACGCTGGTAATGATTTTTTAAGTATTTTTTTAAGCATATTCTGTTTTATTGTTGATGAAGTATAGTAACAAACCAACCGCTTTGTATTTTTGGTTTTTACACAAGTAACTACACTGTTTTCTATTCCAGTCACTTGATTGATTTTGAATTCTATTTCATTTAATTCAATCCTATTTCCTAATATTTTAACCTGACGGTCTATTCTTCCCATATATTCTATATTACCATCTAAGAGGTATCTTCCTTTATCACCTGATTTATATAGAATATCACTTTCATTGAATGGTGACTTGATGAATTTCTTTTTTGTAAGATTACTATCATTATAATAACCTTTAGAAACACCTACACCACCAATTACTATTTCTCCTTCATATCCTATAGGCATTAGATTTTCATATCTATCCATGATATAAACTTTATAATTACTTATGGGAGAACCAATTAATGAAACATTGTCCTCATTACATTTGTTATAAGTAGCACATACTGTTGTTTCAGTAGGTCCATAGGAATTATATATATCAATATCTTTTTTTATCAGATTATCAACATGATTCTTTTTAAGTACATCTCCCCCACTAATAATAATTTCTAGGAATTCAGGAATACTCTTATGTTTGTTGAGCATATCTACTACTGATGGTACACTACTGATAATTTGCACTTTATAATCCTTTATTGCATTTATTAACCGTTCTATGTTAGTAACTGTTTCTCGTTCCACAATCACTAATGTTCCTCCCGAGACCAGTGTTGGAAAAACTTCTTCAGTAAATAGATCAAATGTATAAGATGATTGTTGAAGCACTATCTTATCTTCTATATCAACTTCTTTTAGTAATGTATTTACGTAACCCACAACATTTTTATGGGTAGTCATAATTCCTTTTGGTTTACCTGTTGAACCAGATGTATGTAATATATAAGCTAAGTCATCTACTTCATTAACCTTTTCTATATTATTAGTTGAATTATTAGACTGCCCTGCTATTGGAATGACCTGTTGTACAACATTTGAAACATCAGCTATATCTTTTTTTGTATGAACTATCATTTTATTTACATTACAATTCTTTATTATTTCTATTATCCTATCTGATGGCTGATTAACATCCAATGGTAGATAGGTTCCACCAGCTTTTAGAATTGCAAGAATGCCTATAATCATTTCAAGTGATGGCTCTGCAATAATTCCGACTATAGTATTTCTTCTGACTCCTTCATTATGTAAATCTCTTGCTAATGAATTAGATTTTTCATTAAGCTCTCTATAGGTCATGTATTCATCTTTATATATTATGGCATTCTTATTAGGTGTTTTTGTAACTTGCTCATAAAATAATTCATGGAGTACTTTTGTATTATCATATACTGTCTCTGTATTATTGAATCCATTAAGTATTATGTTTTTTTCTTTATCAGTTAGTATATCATAATCTCTCAGTCTCTTACTATGGTCAGCTAGAACCTCTTTAATAATAATATCAAAATGAGAAAGAATCTGGTCAATATTACTATCTGTATATTTATTGATTTGATAGTCTATTTCATATGTAATACTAGGTTCACAATCTCTATTACTGATATTTATTTCTAAACCATCCATAGCACAGTTATTGAAAATCCAATTAGTATGGTAATCCTTATAATCAGCATTTCTAGCATTTTGATAAGATAATACAGTATCAAATATTTTCTTGTCCAACCCGAATTCAGCAATAAACACTTCACGTATCTGTATATATGGATACTTTGAATGCTTGAATGTGTCAAATATCTCTTTTTTGACTTCCCTCAATAATTCATTGAATGTCCATTCCATGTTAACATTGATTTTTAGTGGAACCATATTGACATAATAACCTAGTGAATATTTTTCTCTTCCTTCTCTGCCTAATACAGGTGTACCAATTATTACTTTATCTTTATGATTAATTCTTGCAATATAAAGTGCCAGAACAGCAACATAAAATGTATATAGACTTATGGAATTATCCTTACAGTATCCTTTTATATGTTCTTCATTAATCTTAATGCTTTTACGTCTGGCTTTTATATCGTCAATCGTATTAATATTGTTGTTATATAATTTTGTGGAGGAATCATTAAAATCACTTATTTTATCTTTCCAATATTTTTCATCTTGTATATATCTATCCGAACTTAGATATTTATTGTCTCTAGTCAAATATTCTATATAAGAAATACCCTTATCCTGGGTGGTTATTTTATCATTTCTATAATAATAATTGATTCTACTTCCTATAAGTACCATAGTCCACGCATCTGATATAATATGATGAAACTTCATTATAATACCGGTTTTACCATTGTTATATAAGACAATCCTAAAGGAATATAGCTTATTGTTCTCTAATTTCTTTTGTGTGTAATTCTGTAAAATCATATTTGATTCATCATTTGTTTTCCCAACTAAATCTATTATATTAACCTTATTATAATAAAAAGGTTCTATAGTCTCTTGGTCATCATCTATTATTGATATTCTTATGATATCATCTAATTCAACTAGCCTATTTATAGCCTTATCCAGCTTGTCAAGTGATATATTATCATCATTGAAAATCATTTCCCCAATTATTAAACTTGGAATATAAGACTTATATATCTTTTCTATATCCCACATAGCTTTTTTCCCTCTTGATAATGGATACATATCTATACTCTACCCCCATCACCTATAACTTGAATTTTATAGTAAATGTAGATCCTTTCCCAAGCTCACTGTCAACTGTTATTATGCCTTCATGTGCTTTCACTAGTTCCTTAACGATGGATAATCCTATACCAGCACCGCCTGTCTTCCTACTCCTTGATTCATCACCTCTATAGAATCGTTGAAATATATAAGATAAATCCTCTTTTTTAATTCCTATACCAGAATCAATAAATCTAATTATGGCTTTTTCTGTGTTTTTTGTCAATGTAACTTTTACCTTGCCTCCCCCATTGGTATATTTATAAGCATTGG
This sequence comes from Vallitalea sediminicola, assembly GCF_054408565.1. Classification (NCBI taxonomy): domain Bacteria; kingdom Bacillati; phylum Bacillota; class Clostridia; order Lachnospirales; family Vallitaleaceae; genus Vallitalea; species Vallitalea sediminicola. Next base: position 29,909 of record NZ_BTPT01000082.1, on the reverse strand, counting down.
TTAGTAGATTAACGAATATCTGTTTCAATCTATCCCTATCTCCATTTATATATATATCCTTTTCTAAGTTACCTACAAGTTTGATGTCTTTACTATCCATCAGTGGTATGAATCCTTCGATTATAGTTGACAGCTCATTTTCAAGATTTACCTTACTGGTATTAAGCCTTAGGTGTTCACTCTCAACTATCACTAATTCATTGAGGTCATTGATTAGTTTGGTCATTCTGACAATCTCATCATTCAATTTTGCAAATCTCTCTGGTGATGGCTCTAAAACTCCATCCATCAATGCTTCTATTTGGCTCCTAAGTACTGCCAGAGGACTTCTAAGTTCGTGGGAAATATCGTTGCTGAGTCTTTTCCTTAGTTGTTCTTGCTCACTGAGCTGTCTTGCTAATTCTTCAATAGAAGTTGCCAATTCATTTAATTCTTTCGTATCAGTTTTTATGGATTTTACACGTTCATAATTACCTTTTGATATATTATGGGTACTATCCTTTATCTCAATAATAGGACGTGTAAGTCTTCTAACAAGTAATAAACTTAAAAAAATAGCAAGCAACACAGCTATAAAAAATGAAATTACATATAATATGTTTATTGTATATATGAAATCATTATCTTCTTTTGCAGTGATAATGTTTTTATAATGTCCTATACTGAGATATCCCATAGTTTGACCTTGGTAATTCAATTTCTTTTCTATATAAGTATAGTCTTCCTTAAAAGGCTCTTTATGCATAGCGTTAGAACCCATTCCCATACCTTTACCCATGCCCATACTGCTGACAAAGATAACTTCCTTATCTATATCTTGCAAAACAATCTCCACATTCTTAAAATGCGCTTGTTGTTTCAGATATGAAAGCTCTCTATTATCAATAATACCATCATTCTCAATACTACTATTAACATAGGTTATTATTTCTTCATCATCTACTTTATTTTGCCTTAGTATATAATCCGTAAAATAATATTTTATCCCAATATTAGATAAGATGATGATTACTATTACTGTAATCAATGATATACCTATAGAATTTTTCATTATTCTTTTGCTTAGACTTATCATAACCATTTCACACCCATCTTTAGTCTTGTTTACCTTTAAATTTATATCCAACACCATAAACAGTCAATAGATATATAGGATTCTTTATATCATCTTCCAGTTTTTTACGTAAATTTTTAATATGAGCATCAATAGTTCTATCATACCCTACAAATTCATAACCTAGAGCTACATCTATTATTTGGGACCTAGTAAAAACTTTATTTGGATTTCTAACAAAAAGTAATAATATATCATACTCATTGGGAGTAATATTAAGTATTTCTCCAGCTTTCTTAACAATATGCTCTTCTTTATCAATGATTATGTCTTTATTATTGAATGAAATAATATTATCATTATCGGTATTAGTTTTTTTATAAGTACGTCTAAGTATCGCTTTAACCCTCATGACTAATTCTCTAGGACTAAAAGGCTTGGTCAAATAATCATCTGCCCCAAGTGCTAAACCGTTAATCTTATCATCTTCCATACTTTTGGCAGTAAGCATCAATATAGGTACATCTGATTCTTCTCTTATTATTTCACAGATTTTTTCACCAGATAAATCAGGTAACATTAAATCTAAGACGATAAAATCTGGTTTGATGCTTTTATACATCAATAATCCTTCTTTTCCATTATCAGCAGTAAATACTTCATAATCTTCTTTTTTAAGATATGCTTCTACTACTTCTAATAATCCATGTTCATCATCTATAACAAGTATTTTTTCTTTCATCTCTTTATCCTCTCCTATAAATAATCTTACTTATATATATTGAACTTAAACATCTAAAGTCATTTCAATAAGTTCAATATATTTTCCTTTTTCACCTTATATATTATATTTTATCAAATTACATTTATATATGCAAAAAAGCAGCCATAAGCTGCCTTTTACATCTTTTGAATTAAGTGTTTACTTAGCTCTTCTACCTAATCCTCTGCCACCATTGCCTCTTCCATAGCCATTTCCAGTACCATTTCTTAATCCATTACCATTACATGCACCTTGACCATTTCCCATTCCACGATTCAGACCAATTTTTTGTCCTAGTCTTTGTGGATTACTTGGGTCACAATTACCAGCATTTTCTTTTAAACTTGCTATAAATTCATCAGCTTCTTCTCTTGTTAACTGCCCTTGCTCAACTTTCTCCTCAACTAAGGCTGTTTTTTCATCTAACATTTTCTCTACAAATTCATCATAGACTTCATTTTCCTCAGCTAATTCACCAAAAGTCTTACCTTCTTGTCTTAATTCATAAGCTTCTTCCTCTGTTACTCCAGTAAGCTCTGAATAAATCTGCGCTGGAGTAGCTGCAAATGCTGCCATTCCTACTAATAGTGATCCTAACAAACCGAATGTAATTAACTTTGTTTTTTTCATATATATTTCCTCCTTTTTGATTTGTTATTGTAATTATAAAATAACAATATGAAAAAGTTATGAAGAAAATAAGAAAATCAAAATAAAGTTTTGTCAATATCCTTTTCGTATAGAAACATTGGTGATAACTTATCTATCTTAAGTCTCTTAGTAATCATGTCACATTTACATAAAAACAAATAAAAAATGTTATGACCACTACCAGATAATGTTTCAAAATTTCCTTGTCCTTTAGAGATAATCATATCTGCTTTATTAAGGAAGATCTCTTTGAATTCATCAGATACTTCGTCTAAATCTGTTCCTGGAATATCTGTACCATTATTTATTATTTTGGCAAATTTATCTATGCCAACAAAATAGGCATCTTCTTCTAAAGCGTCATTAAGTGCTGGTTTACCTCTAGTGGCAAAATAAATTGTTACATCTGGAAATTCTTTTCTAATCTCTTCAATTAAAATTTTATCGAAAACAATCTCGCCTGTATTATCTCCCAGATATAATATTTCTTTTGCGTTAGATAATTCCTTATAGAATTTATCGTAGACCTTATTATCTACTTTGCTTTCCATTGTTCTTTTGATAATATCTTCTACAAGTTCCATAGTAATATTATCAAGAGCCCCAAAATCTACTATATTTCCAGCCATTGCTATTCTGATAGCATCTAGGAATCTATAGTTAGAATCATCAAGCATTGTCTTTATATTATCTTCCATAGCCAATAATTTTTTATTAAACAACATCTTTTCTTCTTTGTAAAAATCTTCAACTCCTGTAATATCATGTAGTAATCTCATTACTTTTGTACTTATGTAAGGAGCAGTTTTTTCATATTCAGTATCAGCTACTTCCAATAAAACCTTATTCATGAATTTATACTTTTCTTTTTTGTCTTCAATATATTTATCAGCTAGTTGATTAGCTTTATTAATAATACAAGCTATACAATCTACATGTGAGTACATAATTTTTGTTTCCTTTCTACTAATATTTTGTTGTTGTACTTATAAAAAGAACTATAATGATTCTATTTCATATACTTAAAAATAGAAGTTCCTATAGCGCAAAGAAAAATCTAGGCAGGTAGCCTAGATTATTATTATACAAATTTAACTGCTGTTCCATATGCAATAACTTCTGCAGCACCTTGCATAATAGCACTAGAAGCATATCTGATATTAACTATACCATCAGCATTTAGAGCTGTGGCTTCTTCAACCATACGTTTTGTAGCTAAAGCTCTTGCTTCATTCATCATTTTATTGTAAGCACCAAGTTCACCACCAACAATTGTTTTAAATGAACTCATGATATCTTTACCAACATGTTTAGATTGAATAGTGGAACCTTTGACGATGGATAGTGTTTCTAGTTGTTTTCCTGTAATATAATCAGTATTTACTAAGATCATCTTCTTTTTCCTCCTTTAATTCGTCTAGTCTTCTTATAAGATTTACTATAAGTGCAATAATTACCCATATTATACCTATAGCAAATATTACTCCAATAATTTGAACTACTAAAATGCCTGAAATAAGAGCATTGAATGAAAAACCATATAGCATAAATACATTTATCAGACATAATAATACTGTTATAAAAATAGGTGCAAACTTTTTACTCATATTGATCACCCCTCTGTAAAAAATATGTTATGGGTCTACATATTATAACTATATCTAATCGATAGGCATCAACCTATTTAATATATCTTTTATATTAATAATAGAAATACTCAGTATCTATTTTTTTATAAAAGTCTTTTGACTTGGATTTAAAAGGTCTATGATTGAAGAACAAACATTTATCTATATTATTTACTCCTTCTAAAGCCATCTTAGCAGCTATTATACAATCTGTTTTAGGCTCCTTTTCTGCAAAACTTGCTTTGTGAGCTGGCGGAAATTGTACACAATATGTCTTGTCATAAATAACACCTTTTATTGTATTAGGAAATTCAGGATTATTTTTTCTATTTATAACAACATTAGCTACAGCAATTTTTGCATCAAAACTAATATAATTCACCTCAACAGTTATAATTTTAGCTAATAAAATCAACTCTTCATCTGTATAACCTCTATTAAGTACACTAGTAGCTGGAATAACAATATCTTCTCGTAGTATTTCTACTGTATATAATTTCTGATTCCACTCTACATTACAATTCATACTTTCACCAAAGAATTTAATAGGAACCATAGTTCTATCATCTACTACTGGTGGCGCAAGGTCTAGTTCATATTGTTCGCCATTAACATATGCAATATTAGAATCCGTAGATAACTCAATCTTATTATCTGATTCATTAATTGTTATTTTATGTGTATCGCCATCCCATAGAACTTCTGCATTAAGAGCATTAGCTACTGATCTTAGCGGTACATACACAGTATCATTCATCCTAATCGGTTCAGTATCCATAATAATGTAATTATCATTTACTTTTACAGAAATTGGGGGAACTTTATCTATTGCTAATACTGGAACGTTGAATAAAATAATGGAACTCATACATAAACATATTGCTGTTTTACATAATTTTTTCATTAGATTTTCTCCTATATTAAATAAATATTATTCCTCATCTTCTGGATATTCTTCTTTTGCTACTTTCTCTTCCTTTACATTATCTTTCTTTTTTGCTGTAAATTTATCCATTATATTAGGAACCATGTCAATTATTTTAGTTAAGCTATCTTGATTTTTAACATTAACCAATCGTGTTTGACCATCTTGTATTACTAGAACAGCACTTGGACTTATCTTAGCACCTAATGCTCCTCCACCTACACCTTTTGTTTTCTCTTTTGCTTCTTCAGAAGCTCCAGCACCTACACCAAAGGAAACATCAACTAATGGTAGTATTATAGTATTTCCAATATTAATGGCTTCGCCCACTACTGTTTTTGTAGAAACGAAATTTTCCATTCCATTAAATAATGATTCTACAGTTTTCTTAAAATTTGATTCCATTCATTTTCCTCCTTAAGTTCGTTAAATGATAACGATTTTTTCTCATCTCTTATATACTTTATATATTTTTCTTACTCTTTTATCTAAAACAATACTTATTGTATTTTTTAGCAACACTATTAAATATATTTTTCCTTTTCCATAAAAACAACCTTGGAAAATTTTTTCATTAAAATCAGGTATAACCTTTAATTTATTACCGGTAATTGTATATAATACACTCGCTGCTCCTACAAGATATCCTGTCGAGGCAGGATCACCAGTGCCAATTAATAGCTTGGACTGAAATTTTTTAGGTAAAATGTGTTTTATCATTTTCAACACTTTAACCTTAATCTTCTTTAAAACATCTCTATTTTCTTCATTCTTGATAAAGTCTTTGATTGTACTATATATTTGTTTCCAATTTCTTTTTTTAGCCTTATCTTTTTTTTCTTTCTTTTTTTTCTTCTTATTCTTATGTTCTGCTATTTTACTACTCTTATTCTTTTTATTGGATTCTTCAACTTTATTTTTGAATTTTTCCATCTTATGTTTATCTTCTTGTGTTTCTTCTTTTCCTTCTACTATTTGGTCGTTTTCTTTTTCAATACCTATATTATATTGTATTTTTTCATTGTCCATTTTTGCTTGAGCTTCTTTGTTAATACCATTAGGATCATCTATATCCTTTGATCTATTATCTGATTTAATGCCTTTTTGTTTTTTCTTATGTTTTTTCTTATGTTTTTTATTATTAGCTTTTTTTACCTTTTTATGTTTTTTTTCTGCCATAATATCTTTACCAAAAATTTTTAGGCTCATATTGGTTTCATCATCCATATGATATTTAAATGATACTATGTGAAGCAACCAATTAACTTTCACATCAAGTTTTATTGTATCATACTTTTCTCCCTGCGCACTATATCTTATTGGCACAAACAGTACAGTTAATATACATAATACCACAAATAGTATTATAAACAATATTATATATAAAAAAATTTTTAATATTCCAAGTAATATAGCTAACATAATTAACCACCTGTATACTTTATTTTTAGCTCTTTAAGAACATTTTCCAATTACTTTCTTCTTTGTTTTTTCAATAATAAAAAGTGATAATATAACACTTATAACGAAAATCCCTAATATCATCATAGCTGTTTGAAAGAAAAATATCTCTGGTACTATATTAATTAGAATATCCGTCTTAGGATTTAATAACCATAGTTCGTTAGTGAAAAATATCTCATGGAATATGGTAAAATATTTATTGAAATCAATTAATAATAAACCGCTTAGTATTAATATTAACATAATTATTACAGCAAATACATATTTAACCATAGAAAATGTAATGGTCAATAATTTTTTATTTCTAAAAGCCATGTAACTTATGGCAATAATCAATATAATAGAACTTATATTTCTTATATATGTACCTATAACAAATAATTTTTTAACATCTACCATATGACTTTTTTCACGTTCACCAAAAACCTCTTGTTCTTTACCATCTATGACAGCTTTCATGTCTAATGTTTTTCTAGAATCTTTTAGATAGCTTATCATATTTTTAGTAACTTTAGTTAGTTCATCTAGACTCATATTAGTTTTTTCTGGAATATCATGTCTTTCATACTGCCATTTATAATGATTTATATTATACGCGACAACTTCTGTAGAAGTAAATAACAAAACAAAAAATAATAAAACTCCAATTATAATACTACCAACAATACCAAAGAATTTCATGCATATCACCATTTCTTTTATTTATATTATAAAAATAATTATACAATAAAATCAGCTTGTCTTAAAATATGATTCTAAATTAACCGTTGAAGAGCTACTATACACATCATCATAAATTACCCTTACTAATTCAAATGCATTATCCCTACCCCTAGCAATACCTATTATCAATATCTTATTTCCCTTATCCTTCATTCTGTATAATTCAGTTGATAATAATATTTCCATAGGATTTTTTGACTCCTCTATACATGTCAAAAAATAAACATCTCTAATATGTTTTTTTCTTTTGACTTTCTTGAATATTTTATTTGCTTTTTTATTGTTAATTTCTTCACTTATATATATGTTATTAGCATATTCCATATAAACACCCTTTTATTAACTCTACTCTTTCATAATGCATGGTTAGTGCATCAAAATAAACTTATATTAATAGTATAGCAAAAAAAAATTATAATACAATATATTTTTGGTATTAATAGGTAATAGTATTTTAGTACAATAAAAATCCCCTCATCAAGAGTATACTTAATGAAAGGATAAACTTTTATTAGCTAAGTGCTTTTTCAAGCTTAGGTATCTTATTAACAGGAAAAGCTCTGAGCATCTGCATATATTGATTTTCTGACAAACCTTGTGTAGAACAATATAGTTCGATTTTTCTATCTACATCCGCATGCTTAAAATTCTCAAAAAACTTAGTAAATTGATTTTGCTCCATTATCGTCTACCTTTCTTGTATAATATATAATTGAATTACTATTAATATTATACCCATAAAAAAATATTATATTATTATAGAAAAGTATTTTTTAATCTTAATTTACTTTTTTTGATTTCATTATATATCATTATTACATTGATGATAAATCATCCATAACCTGCCTTATCAATTCTTTTGATGCATTTTTTTCATTCATATCAGTACATTGTTGCAAAGAATTGATTATATAGCTATGGATCTCTTGAGGTTTTTTAAATGTCACTGGTAAAAAATAAAATAAACGTGACATAATGGCGCGTCTATATTCTTGTGACTTACCCTTTAGATATTCATCTATACTTGCTATAAATTCTTTTTTAATTTTAGCTAAAGTAAATTCAGCTACTCTATCATCATCATTATCTACTAAATGGGATTTTTCAGGGTCAGCAAAGTAGCTGGATGTAGATGACAAGTAATCAAGTTTTTTTATGTTTTCATAAGTTTCCAAATAACCATATTCCTCAATGAACTTGTTATATTTAGTATTAGCCATCTCTATTATAGGTGCATATCTTTCAATTTCATCAAGATTAGATTCTATCACACCTTCAATTCTTTCAAGTGAATTATAAAGTTCATCATCTACAGTAATATTATTATCTTTAATTTTTATCATATAAAATAATTCATCAACTATTTGCAAGTCTTCTTTATCTTCAAATAAATTAAATCTATCACAATAGGTTAATTCAATCAAATTATTAATGATACTAACTCCTAAAGTGTATATAGAATATATCTTGTCTATTTTATCTGCTACATTCGTTTTGATATTAACTACATTATCAAATTGTGGCTTTTCAATATTCCTATAATCTGTATTTCTAAGGATTTCTATATCATCCCATATCTCTTTATAAGAACCTTTATAGTCTTGTCCAAGAATTGCAGTACCCTTTAACATATCCATAAAATTATTGAGATCCTTAGTATAAGCACCTTTATAAATCTCAAGTGAATTTTCCACATATTCATAGAATTTATTTTTAGTTAGTCTAATTGGTAACTGACTTAAAGCTAACTTTATTTTTTCATTAATTACTATATTTTCATCTGTTTCAAAAATAAATTGCAGAAGATTACCAGCAAAACTTTGGTCTTCTTCTAAGTCATAATAGTCCTGTCTATATTTTCCTTCTATTCTATTAATAATATATTCATATGTTTCTACTTCATCTGTATAATATGAAAGTATTTCCATATCTGACTCAATCCCATTTCTTATTCTCATCAACTCTTCTTTGTCATAAATCAAACTTTTAAGACCTTTATAATTATCCACAATAGAAGTAATTGACTCAACTACTTCTTGTATATTACTATCTTTTTCTAGGTGATTATTAATTTTCTCTTCATCTAATATTTCAAGAAAAGTAATATAATTGAATAATAGGTCATAAACAGCAACTTTATATTGATTGAATTGATGATTTACAGCTAATTGATCTAATGTACTTTCGATATTTTTATTAGTTCTAATGTTGTTTTTTATTGTAGTAAAATTCATTGTTTCCATTTATTTTATCACCTTTTTCCTGTATTTATTAATAGTATATGTTATCAATATCATTATCAATGTATATATGAGCATTACACCAATATAATCCAACAAATCATTACTATTGAATCCTGTAGTTATAATATCTGTCAAATAATTCAACGTCCAGTAATTGGGAATCATATAGCATAGATTTTTAATGTTTGCCGCTAGCAAATCAATGCTAAAAAAGCTACCGCTGATAATTCCCATAATTAATATTAATATTGTAAATATCATAGTAAATGTAGCAGTCTTATCTATCACACTTGTAAAAAACATAATCAAAGATGATATACTTATGACATACATAATTAGTGCAATAAAAGTACCGAAAAATATTGTTATATGGTTATCTGTCGCATATATACTATTGATTATGGAAAAAATTATAGCTATGATACCACCTGAAACAACTAAGCTTAAATAGTTGCCTAGGATAATCGTTACATTATTAGTACTAGATATCTGGATTTTTCCTAGCATACCAGTTTCTTTATCTTTTACAATACTGATTGAAGCAAATAATAAGAAAAAAGCTGTAAAAGAAATGATAATACCTATTATCATCTTTTTATAAATCAAATTATTATCAATGCTATTTACATCAATAGTAGATTTATTATTTTTAACAAATTCAACATTTATATAACAGTTTTTATCATCACTATAATCCTGCATAGAAATCCCATATTCATACGCTTCCTTTATAATAGCTTCTTTGTTATCATAATTGTTGTTTTCTAATGCTCTATCAAGTAAATTAATGCTTTTGGTCAAGCACAAATCCCTAAGTACTTTTTCAGCAAATATATCTCCTACAAATTTTCCAATAGTACTACCTTTTATAAAATAGACATCAATAATTTCTTCATATCGTTCATTTATAATATTATCTTCCAAACCTTTTTTTAATATATACACAGCTTCAATCTGACCATCTTTCAATTCATTTATTGCATCAGTTTCGCTACCTTGAATAATCCTTAATGTTTTATCATCTTTCAGATTATCAAATATGTTCTTAGACATATCCGTTAAATCTTTATCAACTACAGCTACGGGTATCCTGCTATTTTCATCAGCACTCTGATACAAAGTACCAACAAGCATGCCAAATAAGCTTATCATAATAATTAATAATATAATAACCATTTTGCTTTTAAATAATAACTTTAATCTACTTTGTAATATATTAAATAACCTGTTCATAATATCACCAATTTTTATGTGTTTTTTATCCTTCTAATACCTCAATTACTCTTTCTGTATCTAACAAAAGACAAGTATGTAAGCAATATACTCATGATAACAAACACACCCATAATTACTATACCATACATACATTTATATCCACTATCCAAATATAACATTCCTTTGATCATCCAATAATTAGGCGTAATCACAGCTATTTTTCTTAGGACATTAGGCATGTAGTGTATTGGAATAATACTTCCACCTATAATGGCATTAATAAAAATATATATATTACTTACTAATATAACATTCTCATCTCTCTTAAACAAGCTAGAGATAAACATAGCAAAGCTAACTGCGAATAATATGCAGCTAATGATATACAAAATTATATAACCTAGATTATTATGAATGGTTAGATTGGTAGTAATCGATATCATTAAAAACCATACTATCACAATAATAAATATAAAAACCGTAGAGCTTAGTAGTTTACTTAATAGATACCTAAAAATCGATACGCGACCAATTTTCAATCTCCTAAAGCACATGTGTTCTCTTTCTCTTAATAAATCAATAGCTGTAAATATTGATATATACATTAAGAACATCATTATTATCGCAATAAAAAAGTAATTAACGGAAGTGGTAGAAGGAATATTTACTAATTCATTATATTCAAAGAATATATTTCTTCCTACAGATGTCATAACTAATTCATAGGAGATTTCATTGTTATATAATGAAATCTCCTCATTACTCATAGATAATTCTTTCATTTTATCATATAGTACTTCTACTCCCACTTGAACAGAAGTAATATATTTTTCATAACTTTCCATAACATTCTTAAAAAGTATTGCCTTCATAGGATCATTATAAGCAACTTTTACCTCTACTGGGTCCTGTTCAAATCTCATCAAACTATCTGCAAAATCTTTGGGAACTTCAACTAATGCATCGTATTCTCCTTGGTCAAAAGCTTCTTTTAACTCTATTGAACCAACACTTATATTAATGAAATCAGTAAACGACTCATTACCTTTATAAGCTTCAATAAGAGCTGAACTATATAGACTTTTATCGTTATCAATTATTCCTATGTTAATAGGTTTAACAAAAGATTTTTCAACTTGACTATTAGTAAAAAACAAGAAAATAAATACAAACATAGCTATTGGTAAAAAAAACAATAAAATATTTCGTTTTTTTTCTCTTATCAACTCTTTAAAATTTTTATTAAATAGTCCCCAGAAAGTAATTATCATTTAGAAAGTTTGACCTCCAGTAAATTGTCCCATAAATTGACTTAAAAATGGGTTAGTCATTATCTTGCTCATAATTGTGTTTTGCATATCAACAATTAATTTTTCTAACTGTTGTTGATCAAGCTCAATAGGATTAACACTTGTAGATTTGTCAATACCCTTAAATTCGAGTTTCTTATTTATAGAATTAATTACAGCTTCAAATTTCACTCCCATTTTCATATTTGTTTCAGTATCATTGATTTCTTCTATGAAATCAATTTTTCTTATATTATTATTTTTGTCAATATAAAGGTCAGCACTAACATTAATTCCAGCCTCTTTTAATTCTGGCAAAGCATTAATATCAAATTCTCCTTCTTCTGCTAATTTTTCCAATATTGATTTTCCATCTAATTCTTCTAACATTTCCTCATAGTTATTCTTAAAGTCTTCTATACCATTTTTGAATTCTTCTTCAGTCATTTCAAAATATGTATAGTCTTCATTTGCAATGATTTTTTCTGAAACTTTATCAATAACTTCATAAATAAATGCTTTAGCATCTTCATCAGTAACCATTTCATCCATTATCTTCATAGTGAATTCCATCATTTTAACATAATCAAATTGTATTGGATATTTATCACAATTAATATTTTCATCGCCAATTCTTACTGATTCCTTAGTTACATCTCCTAATATTCCTTTAACAAATTCACTAGTTAATTTGTTATATTTGCTTCTATCTATTTGTTTAGCAGATGGGTAATTGTCTTTATCCAATAATTCTAAGTAGTCTTTCCAATTAATACTAATATCTGTTTCCTCTTTTAATTTATTGAATAAACTATCCCATGTCATATAGAAAGTCTTGTCATATATAAAAGGTATATTAATTCCCATTAATTCTTTATCTATATAGAAATCAGCAGCTAAAAGTTTATTATTTTTCATGTTAACGTTAATAACACCTTCCATAATATGCTCTTTTCTATCCATCTTTGTATTCACATCAAAACTAAAATCTTTTACGATATTTACAGCAAGCGCTGCTTGTGGGTCAGTAGTATCCATACCTTGAATATCTAAATCAGTAAATGAAAATTTATAAGTTGCATCAATAGTATTAGCATCAATTAATTTTTCATAAGCAGCTACTAATTTATCTTCTGCACCTTTTTCACTAAATAAATCCTTACCAAATATCAGTACTGTCGCTAGAGCTAAAACTGCTACAATAAGTCCAACAGCTACACCAGCAATTACTTTATTACCTTTTTTGGCATTATTATTATTGCTATCGTTATCATTAGTAACGTTTTCTTCCACTGCGCCTTCTTCGACAACTTCATAAAGCCCTTCTTCGATTACGTTATTGTCAACTACTTCATCACCCATATTTGATTTCTCTATAGGATTATCTTCAATAGGGTTGTTGTCAGTCTTATTAAGTTGCTCGTTGTCATTTTCCATTAATATATTCTCCTCATTAATTATTTCTGGTTCAGTTTTATCTGTAAATTTATAGCCACAGATACCACAAAACGTAGATTCTTCTAAACATTCACCATTACATTTTGGACATTTCTTCATAATTCCCTCCTAGTTATATAATAATATTCTTATTACTTTTATTTTATTTATTATAATTAAAATAATTAATAAAATAATCAGGAATTTATTTTAGATGCAATATTAATTTTAACTACTGCTATCGTTAAATAATTATGACATAAAACAAGAATATTTTCAATACTATTTTATTTCCTTTTTGTTCTTAAACTATCATTAGCGCATATGCTATAGGTCTATTTCATATGTGCTAACGAAATTTACTATATAGGACATTAAAAGAACATTCCAACAGTATTATAATGATACCTTGGAATGTTCTTTTATCATTTGTAGAATTATTCACCATATGTCCTAGGTCATTTATTCTTTAAAATTATCCATAATTCCTTTAAAAACATCTTTTAAACTAGTTGATATATCTGAGTCATCATTAAACTTATTGAATTCTTCTTTATTAACATCATCTTTAGCTTCTTTTATGCTAAGTTTGATTTTCTTACCTTTTTCATCGATGCCTAGTAATTTAACAGATACTTTATCACCAATTTCAAGAACATCTTCTGGCTTTTCTATTCTTTTATCAGCTATTTCCGATATATGAACTAAGCCTTCAATACCGCCCTCTAACATTACAAAAGCTCCGAAACTTAATACTCTTACAACAGTACCATTATATACATTGCCTTCAGTATAATTTTCTTTCACTTTGAGCCAAGGGTCATCATTAACATTTTTAAGTCCCAGTGAAATTCTTTCTCTTTGCTTATCTACATCAAGTACATAGACTTCAACATTATCTCCTACAGTAACTACTTCTGAAGGGTGTTTTACTCTCTTCCATGATAGATCATTAATATGTACAAGTCCATCAATACCACCAATATCAACAAAAGCACCAAAATTAGTGATTCTCTTGACTATACCTGTCATTCTATCATTTTTAGTAATACTTTGAAGTAACTTTTGCTTTTTCTTATCTAATTCTTCTTTTTCAATTTCTTTTCTAGATATTACAACATTTTTCTTTTCAGTATCTAAGTCGATTACTCTTGCTTTTAATTCTTTACCAACAAACTCATTAAGGTCTTCTACGTAATTGACTGATAATCTAGAACCAGGCATAAAAGCTCTTACACCTTTAATAACACATTTAATTCCGCCTTTTACTGCTTCTTTTGCAATTACATTTACTGTAGTTTTGTTTTCAAAAGCATCCTTTAACTCATCCCATACTATGATTTGTTCAGCTTTCTTAATAGATAGCAAAACATTTCCTTCACCATCATGTAAATCAGTAACTTGTGCTTTGATTATATCATTTTCCTTATATAGCTCTTTTAAACTTACATCTGCATCATGAATAATTTCTTGTGCAGGTACGATACCATCAGAAATATAACCTATGTTAACAAGTATTTCTGTATCTGTTACAGATAATACTTTACCTTCGACAATATCACCTTCTGTAAGTTTCACAAAAGTATTATCAATCTCCTCAGCATAATCTTCCATTGAAGGTGTAATCTCTACTTCTGTTTCTTTGATTTCTTCTTTGATTTCTTCTTTAACTTCTTCTTTATCCACAGCATCTACGATTTCTGCTGGTGATTTAGTAACATTTTCGTCCATATCTAATTTCTCCTTTCTAATAACTTAACTTTCGTAGCAACTAAAACATATATATTTTATGCTATAGTGACCTTCTTCTTTTAAGCATATGGAATATGACATTTTCATATGCATTAATGAAAGTATCTTTTCTTGTTTAACTACGAAAGTTATTTTATAAATATACCTTATTATATAATACATTAAATTTATACTATTGAAAAGGTTTTTTGTATACAAATTCCTTAATCAATAATATTTTTTGCTTTTTTATTCCCTGTCTTTGCTTTTCCTTGTATTTCAGGTACTATTCTCATATCATTTTTAGGAAATCTGTGTTTTCTATTACTCTCTGTTCCATGTGGTTCTTCTGGATTGGGTCTTTTCATACCAGCTTTTGCCATTATTAATACCTCCTGTATTTTTATTGAAATGGGTTCATAGATGTTTAAGTTCACTATATATAGGATATGTAAACTTTGACATTTTATTAGTTTTTAAAATTAAATGAATATTTTACTAAAATTGTATAATAATAAATTATACAATCAAATTTTATAGGAGGTTATTATGACAACAAAAGAATTATCTTACATTAATGATGTTCTTACACAAACAAAAGTATTGATTGAAAAATACCAAGATTATAGTACTCAAGTACAAGACGAAAGTCTAAAAAATCTATGTACTCAAATGGCTACTAAGCATATGGATTGCTATAACGGTATCTATAGTCAATTGAATAGCTAATTAAAGGAGGTTTTTTTATGCGTAAAGAAGAAGATTTAATAAATGATTGTTTAGTTTCAGAAAAGCAGCTTTGTTCAACATTATCAACAGCTGTCACAGAAGCTGCAACCCCTAATGTTCGACAAGAATTTGAAAACGCATTGAACAATTCATTTTGTACTCAAGACAATGTGTATAAGGAAATGACTACTAAAGGCTGGTATAAGGTTGAAGCTGCAGAACAAAACAAAATATCTGAAGCAAAAACTAAGTTTTCTAGCAAACCAATGTAATAATTCAAGGGGCTGTATAATGATACAGCCCCTTTTAACACATTACTAAAACTTGAATTTTGATAATGAATCTGCAAAAGCATTATTCAAAGGTTTATCAGCATCTTTTTTGATTTTGTTCATATAGTTCTTAACTTGATTTTTATTCATTTGACTAGAATTAGATTCTTTTCTCTTGTTCCATGAATTAAGTTTCTCTTTGAAACCACAATTATTACATATGAACATTTTTTTATCCCCTTCTCCAACCATTAGCATTTTCTTATGGCACTGAGGACATCTTGCATTTGTAACCATATTAAGCTTCCTTCTGTATCCACATTCCCTATCTTTACATACAAGCATCTCACCTTTTTTATTATTAACTTTCAATAAATTGCTACCACAATCTGGACACTTTTCACCAGTGATATTATCATGTTTAAAAGTCACGTTATCTTCTTTAACTTTATCAACAAGTTCTCTTGTGTATTTCTTTATATTACCAATAAAAACAGGTTCTTTTACATTACCTTTACTTATACTTGTCAATTCCATTTCCCATTTTGCTGTAAGTATAGGAGATTTTATATCATCTGGTACTAATTCAACCAATTGTTTTCCTTTTGAAGTAGGGTGTATTTTACCATCTTTGTTATCTATATAATAGGTATTGTATAGCTTTTCGATGATATCTGCCCGTGTTGCTACAGTTCCTATCCCACCCACACTTGATAAAGTCTCTTTCATTTTGTTTTCTTTGACGAATTTCTTAGGATTTTCCATATCCGCTAAGAGTAAAGCTTCAGTATATCTTGAAGGTGGCTTTGTAGTACCTTCAATATAAAATACTTTATCTATTTTTACTTTATCATTCTTTTTAAAGTTAACCTGCTCATTTTTTATATCTTCATTATTGGAACCAATGACTTTCCAACCTTGATTAATGATATGTTTGTAAGTAACACTAAACAACTCATCTTTTATTGCAAGTTTTACTTTTATCTCTTTATATTCACATGGCATAGAAAGAACTTCTAAAAATCTTTTCACAATAAGATCATATATTTTTCTTTCATCTGAAGATAAGTCATTTAAAAATACTGTTTGTTCAGTAGGTATAATCGCATGATGGTCAGTTACCTTCTTATCATCTACAAATCTATTGGATATATTTAATTTTGATCTAATCAACGCTCTTGCAAACCCTTTATATGAACTGGAAGTTATACTTTCTAATCTTTCTTTTAATGTAGGCACTATATCTTTAGATATATATTTGGAGTCCGTTCTTGGATATGTGACTGCTTTATGACGTTCATATAATTGCTGCATTATTTGTAAAGTTCTCTTTGCAGAAAAACCATATTTGTTGTTTGCATCAATTTGCAATGTTGTTAAATCATAGGCATAAGGATTGTGTAGTTTTTTGATTTTTTCTTCCACACTATTGACAATACCATCTTCATTTTTTAGTTTGGCTAAGATGCTATCTCTTTTTTCTTTGTTGAATAGCCTAGAGTTACCTTCCTTAGCTAATAAATTGAACTCTACATTATTAGCTAAACATTTTAACTCCCAAAATTTTGCTGGAACAAATTTTATGATTTCATTTTCTCGTTGAATAATCATATTTAGAGTTGGTGTCTGTACTCTACCTGCTGATAACTGCACATTATGTTTGCATGTTAGTGCTCTAGTTAAATTCAGTCCTACATACCAATCTGCCTTTGACCTTGCAACTGCTGACTGATATAGATTCCAATATGCTTTTCCATCTTTTAGATTCCTAAATCCATCTTTTATAGCTTTATCTGTTTGTGAGGAAATCCATAATCTTTTTATTGGTTTATTAACTCTTGCTTTTTCAATAATCCATCTTGCAACAAGTTCACCTTCTCTTCCAGCATCTGTTGCAATGACAATATCAGTTATATCTTTGTTGTTCATTAGATTCTTAACAACATTAAATTGTTTAGAAGTCTTCTTGATAACTACTAATTTCATCTTTTCTGGAAGCATGGGCAAGTCGTTCATATTCCAACTCTTATATCTTTCATGATAACTTTCTGGATTTGCTAAAGTTACTAGATGTCCAAGTGCCCAAGTTACCACATATTTATCTCCATATAATGCTCCGTCTGATTTTCTTTTACATGAAAGAACCCTTCCGATTTCTCTACCAACAGAAGGTTTTTCCGCTAATACTAATGTTTTACCCATTTTTTATCCATCCTTTTTTTATATCTCATCTATTTGCCAATCAATTTCATCTCTATCAATACTCTTCAAAAAATTATTTACTTTGGAAAATGGTTCACTTCCAACAAAGCCCCTACTTGCAGATAAAGGACTTGGATGAACAGATTTTATAATAAAATGCCTATCATTGGTAATAAGTTTTTCCTTTGATATAGCATAGTTGCCCCACAAGATAAAAACAACCGGTTCTTCTCGTTCATTTAGTAGAGATATTATTTTATCAGTAAATATCTGCCATCCTATTTTACTATGAGAAGATGGTTTTGAAGCTCTCACTGTCAATGAGGCATTCAATAATAATATACCTTGTTTAGCCCATTTAGTCAGGTTACCATGACTTGGTATTTTACAACCTAAATCTTTATTTAGTTCTTTATATATATTTACTAGCGAAGGCGGTATCTTAACTCCTTTTTTTACTGAAAAGCTCAAACCATGTGCTTGGTCAGGTCCATGGTAAGGATCTTGCCCTAATATTACAACTTTAACATCCTTATATGATGTGTAATGCAATGCATTGAAAATATCATACATATGAGGATATATTGTGTAACTACTGTATTCATCTTTCAGGTAACATCGTAAATTTTTATAATAATCTTTTTCAAATTCATCCTCTAGAAGTTCTTGCCAATCATTCTCAAATATTTTTTTCATCTAATTCCATCCCCTTTTTATTTTTCACTAGTCAATTTCAAAAAATCTGAACCTGATGGATTTTGATATACTTTCAAATCAAACTCAGTAATTATAGCAAATAGATGGTCAAAAATATCTGCCTTAATTCCTTCATAATTAGCCCATGCTATATCATTAGTGAAACAATAAATTTCGATAGGTAATCCTTTATCTGTAGAAGCTAATTGCCTTACTAACAAAGTAAAGTCATTATGTATATTAGGATTGCTTCTCAGACATTCAATTATATAAGCTCTAAATGAACCAATATTAGTAAGTTGCCTACCATTCACATTGTTACTCATGTCACAATTTTTATTATAAGCAGTAATATCACATTGCTTAGTTGTTAAATAATCTTTTAATAGATCCACTTCCATTAAATGATTATATAAATTATCATCAAGAAATCTAATGCTAGTTATATCTATATATATTGCGCTCTTTATTCTTCTTCCACCAGCGTCTGTCATCCCTCTCCAATTCTTGAACGATTCATCAATGAACTTATGCGCCGGGATATTGACTAATGTTTTATCCCAATTTTCTACAGTTATATTCGTTAATGATACATCAACTACTTCACCATCTGCACCAAATTGTTGCATTTCTATCCAATCACCAATTTTCAATAAATTATTAGTTGATAATTGAATTCCTGCTACAAGACCTAATATTGAATCCCTAAATATCAGAATAATAATTGCAGACATTCCTCCAAGCCCACTCAACATAGCCCAAGCTGCAGAATCACTTGTAAAAATAGCAATAATGAATACAACAGCAAATAAACTTATAATAATTTTTATAACTTGTATAATCCCTTTTATAGGACGACTTTTTGAAAATTCTTTGGTTCTATATATTTGTTGTATTGAATCTAATATCTTAAACATAGTTAAAGTCATTATTAATAAGATATATGCATATACAAAACTCTGTATTATTTCACTAGATTCAAACGACTCAGAAAAGACATAAATTATTATAGCTGGAGCTATATGTGATATATTATGAAATACTTTTTTTTCATATAATATCTCGTCAAATATATTATCTGTTTTATTAACTATCTTATGGATAATATTAAGTATAATATATTTGGTGATTTTTTGTACAATAATACAAATCAAGATAATTATCAATATGGATATAGCTATGCTTACCCATTCGTAATATATATCATATCGTTCTAGCCAACTCCCAATAATATTTACCATTTTCTTAACCTCTCCAATTAGTTTTTTTATAGCATAAAAATTATAGCATATAAATTAAAATTTTTCTATTTTATTTTTCACACATTAGGACACCAAGACATACTATATACTAGGACAAGACAATAAAAGGAGGTTAGAATAAATGGCTGACGGTTATGGATTTCATCATGATCTTGGTAGATTAATAGGTCAAACAGTTACTATTTTTACAACAAGTGGTGGAGCATCAGGTTGTGGTTTTACTGGTATAGTTCTTGCTTGTACTGAATGTTTTGTTAAGTTATTAACTTGCCCAGGTGGAGCTCCTACTTATCCAATTCAAGGCCCATGTGCAGCTTGCTGTGGTCAAGGATGTAACACTTGCAAAACTAATTTTAGTGGTTGCGGTGGCGGTTGCGGCGGTGGCTGCGGCGGTGGTTACGGTAGTGGCGGTTACGGTGGCGGTTGCTGTGGAGGTTATAATAATTATAACTATTTAGGTTCTGTTACTTTAATACCTTGTGACAAGATTGCTTCTTTCGTACAAAACGCAGTTCAATAGTAATAATAAAAAAGCAGGGATTTCCCTGCTTTCTTCATATACAATTATTTAATATAAATATATTATAGGTAGATGAAAATTTCTATCAGTAATAATTAATCCACTATTCTAATATAATTAATCACAAAGGTAATTTATTCTCTATATGATTCCTATAGAGTAATATTATGGTGATTAATATGGTTGATAATATATTCTCAGATAACTTGAAAAAATTCCTTTATAAGACAGTTACAATTCACACTGTTGGGTGTAATGATAATAGCGTTGATTTTACCGGAACACTTGCAGCAATCCACGAAGATTATGTTACATTAATCCTCACACTTGGGGTAATAAAAAAGCATGATGAATCACCAAAAAATATGATTAATTTTAATAGAACCTTCAATAACTCTCCCCCTTGTTTATATAACCCTGGCTCTATCGCTGATATTCCCATTTCCAAAATAGCAGCAGTTATACATTACCCAGTATAATCAACGTATGTTTACCCCATATTTTTATTTTTTATCTATAATTTCTTTTTCATTTTTCCTTAGTTTACTATAGACAAGCATATATGATTTATCAATCAAATCTTTTATCATAGGATCTGGCAAACTGCCATCAATTATAACCGTATTCCAATGTTTTTTATTCATATGGTATCCTGGAATAATAGCTTCAAAATTATCTCTAAGGTAAAGTGCCTCACTTGGATCACTTTTCAAGTTTACTCTTAGTTCATTATCATCGCTATTAAACAGACCAAACATCTTATTAGACACCTTAAATACTGGAACATCTTCCCCAAAAGGATAATCTTCGTAAGCACCAGGCTTGCTTAGTATATATTTTTTCACTTCTTTACGAGTTAACATATTATTCCTCCATATCTTCTTTTGAATCACTCAATTTCCCTTACCATATCTTTTACATACTTTCTGTTCATCGTCTTCTTTTTCTTTCTATTTTCTTTTGTTTCAAATATAATGTCCATATCATAATCTTCGGGATATAATTCTTTACTATCTATAAAAAGTGATATTCTTTTTATTTGAACCAACATTTTTTTATTTCTTACCATCACCCCAACTTCACCTTTTTTATTTACATCAGCATATACAATCCCTTTTTGTTTAACCGTATGAACATATACTACATCTCCTATTTTGTACTCTACCAATTCATCAGGTTCTACAATATGTTTTTGTCTATCTAAAGATTTAGGTCGTTTTGCTTTTGTATAATAATTTGTTATTGGGCGTTGCTTATTTATTTTTTCATTGAATAGTAATGATCTATAATCTTTTTCTTCATTATAAGTTATTTTATGTGCTCTTTCAATAACATCTGTTTTCATACCTAATCTAAGGGCTATTATAAAAGCGTTACTTTCTCCAGCTTCACCTATTACCAATTTGTACATAGGTTTCAATGTAGCTAGATTAAATGTCATTCTACCATTGTTAAACCCTTCATGCTCTGTTGCAAATGTTTTAATTTTACTGTAGTGTGATGTAGCTATGATTGTAGAACCTCTATCATATAATTCCTCTAAAACAGATACCGCTAACCCTTCTCCCTCAGCTGGATCCGTTCCTGCACCTAACTCATCAAGTATTATTAATGTGTATTTCGTAGAAGCCTTCATAATCTCTATTATATTTTTAACATGAGCAGAGAAGGTACTGAGGGATTGTTCTATACTTTGACCATCACCAATATCAACTAATATATCACTATAAATAGAGAATTCACTTCCTTCATCAACTGGAACATGTAATCCTGATTGTATCATTGCAGTAAATAATCCTATTGTCTTAAGAGCTACGGTCTTACCTCCTGTGTTAGGACCTGTTATCACTAAAGCACTGTAATCATTCCCTACTTCAAAGTCAAGTGGAACAACATCATTCCCAAGCATCGGATGTTTCCCCCCATTAATCTTGATATAACCATCAAAATTAACTTTAGCACTTCTGCCGTTGATACTTTTACTGTATTTACCTTTAGCAAATACATAATCATAATAAGCCATAGTTTCAATATTGATATTTAATTCTCTGCTATATGATTCAACCATATAAGTCAGGTATAACAGAATCTGATACTCTTCTTTTTCCTCATCTATTTTAAGTAAATCGAGTTCACTTTGTACTTTTCTTACTGCTTGTGGTTCTATAAACAATGTAGATCCTGTGGAAGATTTATCAATTACAGTACCCGCTATATTATTTCTGTATTCACTCTTGACAGCAATAACATGTCGCCCATTTTTAATGCTTACAATATTTTCTTGTAAGTATTTTTTGTTGGTTGATGATTTTATGACATCATCCAATTTCACCTTCACTCTGTTTTCTGCAATATATATTTTTTTTCTTATCTTTTCTAATTGTGCACTTGCTTTATCAACAACCCTATTGTTATCAATACATTTATCAATCTCCTCAGTAACATCACTTAAATCAAACATGGAAAAAGCGTAATTACTTATTGTAGGTGCTATATATTTTCTTTCTTCCATAAATCTTATTAATTTTTTCGTACTACGAAGCAATCCTAGGATACTTTGTAAATCTTCTGGATTAAGGGCTGTTCCTTTCCCTAATTTTTCTATAACAATTTCTATACCAACTAAATTTTGTATAGGTACTGCTGAACTTTTATCCATAATGTTTCTTGCTTCTGTTGTCTCAACTAATTGATTTTTGACTCTGTCTATATCATCACTGGGTTTTAAATCATCAATTAATTTCTTACCTAATTCAGATACAGTCAATTCTCTTAAATTATCTTTGATCTTATTATATTCTAATAGCTCTAAAGCTTTTATATTCAACGGTATTACCTCCATTTTTCTATATTAAAATTACTTATTGACTTATAAATTACATAAAATAGAATACTTTTAATCCAATTAAAAAAGCCGAAAATGAACATATTCATTTTCAGCTATAATTATCCCAATATTCTATATATGAAACGTATATAAATATGATAATTACAGTATATAAATGTTCTATTAAAAAATCTAATGATAAGTACACTTATTAAACCTATTATCTAGGCATAATCAGTACTTACTAGACATATCAAAAAGCATAATAATTTCACTATTAAGTAAGATTATTATAATTTTATCATGCCGCTATGAAATTAGATTAGTTAAAGAACACTTTCGCCATAAACTTACCTCTCACATTTATATACTAAATTATCTGATTTCATCTTACTAAATAATCTTGCTTTTGTCAATAATTAAACTATATTACGGTAACAAATATTTTTTTATATGTTTATTCAATCTTCCTAACTTAACAATTAAATAGCTAATTATATATGTTAGTCCAACTCTACCTATTATTCTAATTATGGTATTCATACCTTTTGGAACAATATCATTAGCTATATTAATCAGAACCAGCATATGTACTATATAGATACCAAATGTTGCATTACTCATTGAAACAATTATCTTTTTCATATTAATAGGTATTATATTATTTAGGTCATTATACTTAAAGAAAATAAACACTCCTACAGAAATAAAAAAAGTAGTAATAACAAAATGATTATAGAATTGTTCATTTAATTTATTATCCCCAATACTAGTAAGATATATTAATATTGGAACAAGTATAAAACTTAATATGGAAATCAAATAGATGATTCTTCGTATTTTCTTACCTATCTCAATTTTGTTCAGATAATAACCTAGAACAAAATAACCTATGAATCCCCCGACCATTGGTACATCCAATATTCTAATATATGAGGGTTGCTCATGTTGAATACAATAATATATGATTTTATATGTATAACTACCTATAGTAGATATCAACCATAATATAAGCCAATACCTTATTTCTTTGGTACTAGAATGTTTAATGATCTTTCGTAGAAACGGAGTAACTAAATATATCGTAATAATAACATATATAAACCAAAGATGATAATATGCCCTATCATAAATAATATCTGTCAATAATATTTTAGGATATGATAATATTTCTGGCATGTCCATTTCAATAAAATAGTGTTTAGCTATTGAATAAATGATAGACCATATAATTAACGGAATACCTATCTTTCCAACCCGCTTTTTCAAGAATTCTGACGTGCTTTCTTTGCTATCATCTAATAGCAGAACTCCACTTATCATAAAAAACACTGGTACTCCCCATCTAGAAATCGAATTAAATATATTTGATACCCACCAATCAAATCTTCCTATATTCTCCACCTTAATTACATCCATTGCCGTCACATGGATAACAATAACTGCTAAAATAGCCATAACACGCAATATATCTAAATATAGGATTCTATCTTTCACCTGCTGCTTATTCACTTAATCTTCCTCTCTAAAATTATAGTAATATTGTAGCAAATAATTATGATATTGAAAACTTTCCAATTCGGTCTGCACTTCCCCAATGATGATCAGTAAAGAAATATGAAATAGTACCAATTATTGTAAATACCATTCCCAATGGTCTATAAATCAAAATCTCGAATGGCAAAAATAATATTATCTTAACATAATCTAACTTAGAATATAAAAAACCATAGGTTCCACTGACGGTTAAGCACAATATATCTTGTGAAACAGCAATACCAGTTGATATCATAAAAAGTATAACAATCAGATGAGTATCAATTCCATGAACTGCTAGATTAAGTAACATAAACACTGTAGAAAACGCTGTAAGAGTTCCAATGATGAATGAATCAAATAAAAAATAATAAGATAATATTCTATTGAAACCGCTAAACAATAAATCCCAATATTCTATTACACAATCGATAAAAGCTCTTTGCCATCTTAATCTCTGCTTGAATAAACCCCTTAAATTAGCTGGGCATTCAGTATAACAAATAGCTTCTGGTATATATATCAGCTTAAGTTTTTTCTCACTCTTATTAATATACTTTTGTAATTTTAGGGTTATGTCCATATCTTCCCCCACTGTACTTCTATATCCATCAACTTGGAATAAGATGTTTTTTTTAAATGCACCAAAAGCCCCAGCAATCACTATCATTGATCCAAATTTCGCTTGAGTTATTTTTCTTAAGAAAAAACTATCTAAATATTGTAAAACTTGACATCTAATAAGAGGTCTCATACCAAACTTAGGTAGTATTTCCCCATTTTCTTTTTTAATTCCTTGAGCTATGTGTACTGTCCCCCCTGCTGCAACGATATCTTCATCTTGAAAGCCAGCATTAACATGGTTGAGAGCGTCTTTTTTCAGCATACTATCTGCATCAATTGTTATCAATATTTCATTTTTAGCATACTCAATACCAGCATTTAAAGCATCTGCTTTACCGCCATTTTCTTTATCAATAACATATATATTCGGATATTTTTTTGAACGAAAAACATTATGAATTAATTTATGTGATAATTGATTAGATTTAGTTCTATGGGTTACTTCTAACTCAAGATATGCATGTAAGATTCGTAAAGTATTATCAGAAGAACCATCATTTATTATAAGTGTCTCGTAATTACTATACTCTAAATTAAATATAGCATCAATGCAATTTTTTATTACTAATTGCTCATTATATGAAGGTATCAATATAGAGATACCCTGTTCTGTAATCACTATACTTTGCTTTTTTGATTTTTTATTATTCCATATGGTTTGTATAGGAATAATGAAATACAATATTTGAAAAATTACATATAGGCAAAATATAATTGTGGCAAATATTGTCATCTTATCACCTCTTTTTTGTTTTATATTTATCGTGAATTAATCAAAAATTCGATTCTCCTTCCATAGTCTATTGTTAATACATTAATATATTAGAAATTATAATCATTTTCATTTTATTGTCAATTTTTATATTTTTTTATAATATATGTATAATTAGTAATTTTATTGTGACATATTGCAATATCAACTCATATATCAACAATATTTTATTCACTATCATTATACCAAAATATAATTTTATAAAGTTTATTATTACCTTCATACTATATTTTGATAATAAATTTACAATTTTTTTATATATTTTTTTTGTTTTTTTTGGACAAGGTGTAACCATATCCTTAGTACAAGCATATATTATATTAGAACAAGCTCTAAAGGAGGTTTGACATGAAACGTTATAGTAAATGTGATTATGAATGTGACTATGATTGCGATTACGATTATGATTACGATTGTGATGATGATTATGATTGGGGTAAGGAATGTTGCCATCATAAACCAAAATATGAAGAATATATCTGCAAATGCTATTGTATCTGCAAAAAACGTAAGCGTAGAAGAAAACATCATTGCTGTTAATAATTGATTTTAGATGAATCATCCTGTAAAAAAAAATAGTTCTGTTTTTTCAGAACTATTTTTTCTATAAACAATATATTTTTTAAAACAAAGCAAAAACCATCTTATTCAAATATTTCAAATTCTTTGATACTCGCCCAACAATCATCTTCTAATCCAGTAATTGTAATACGAACATATCTTGCAGTTGCCAAGAAATCATCTTCCTGCAATTGATTGTTTGAAGTATTGTTAGTCTTGTCTATTACATTAATCCAATCACTATCATTAGTAGAAACATCAATTTTATATTTATATACGTTTCCATCATATTCCCATACAACTTTTGTCTTGGCAATATTATAATTATTGCCCAAATCTATTTTCCACCAATGATTATTATCATCATTATTAGCACACCATCTAGTAGACATATTTCCATCATTAGCTTTACAAGGATAATTCTTATGGAAAATGTTTTGTTCACTACTAGCACTACAATGTTTATCAAGAGCTATATTCTGTTTCATTGCGTCAGTAGTAGTAAAATTATCACTTGCTTCAATTCTATAAGTATCATCATATCCCAAGATAAACTTATAACTATTATTAGCTCTATACCTGTCTTTATTATCTACAATAATATCTTCAGGGTTAAAAGTAACTGTTCCTTCTCCATCTGTGATTCCTAGATCAGGTAATTTTGCCCACCATATAGATACAGGATTACCATCTGGAGTCTCACTTTCTTCGTATAATCCTATCCAATCATCCGTATGAGTGGGATTATTACTCTTAGTAATGG
The DNA here is from genome assembly GCF_054408565.1 of Vallitalea sediminicola. Lineage (NCBI taxonomy): Bacteria > Bacillati > Bacillota > Clostridia > Lachnospirales > Vallitaleaceae > Vallitalea > Vallitalea sediminicola. Next base: position 2,022 of record NZ_BTPT01000082.1, on the reverse strand, counting down.
TTATATCTATGGGTTCATCTAATGCAAATGTATCTTTTGAAAGAGATAGTGAGGCAGGTATTATCTCAAAATCATTACTTGCTTGAATATCATATGTATCATCATATGCAAAAATGAACTTATATCTTCGTCCACCATAATATCTACCCTTATTATCAGATGGAATATCTGCTGGATTGAAAGTAAATGTACCACTATCGCTTGTAATACCTAATTGTGGTAACGTTCTCCACCATATTGAACTTGGATCACCATCTGGAGTTTCATTTTCTTCATATAGCCCTACCCAATCCTCATTACCTGGAATAGGTCTTCCATTATTTAATGTTACCTCTATAGTTCCATTAATGTCAACTGCACTTTCTGACAATATCAAAGTTGGTTTTATTACCCTTCCTCTTAATGGCACTAAACTTTCTTTACCGAATGAATCAATTGCTGTAACTACGAATTCATAGTCAACATTACTAGATAATCCTGCTATATCAAAAGATAATTTATCAGGCATAGGATAGTTGTAAAACTCAGAAAAAGCTAGAACTTCTTTATCAATATTTCCATTTGCTTTATTCATCGCTTGTATTTTATAGGAATGAACCATATCTTCATCCTTAGCTTGATCAAATGTAATCTTCACTGTATCTGATTGAACATAACTAAGTTCAAGCTGGGCTGATTCTTCAAAATATGGATTTTCACTACTATCTACTCGCTCATCTGTATATATATACTTTGTTTTATCTGATGGATCTTCAATAATCCAATCATCTTTTATTACTCTATCATTATAAAAGTCCATACGCTTCAAGGTTACTCTATTAGTAGTTTTATTTACATTCATCATTAATCCTTCACTAAATTCTCTACCACCAGGAGGAACACTTCCTTGGATTTTTCCGCTCTCCAATTCCATATAGCTCGTAGAAGCTGTACCTATTGAAGTAAAATCCTTTTGATGAATTGACCTTTCATCATCTATTGCATAATGGGAATGTCCTGAAAAAGTTATTACTTGTGGATAATCTTCTAATACATCATATAGTGCAGGATTTCCCCACTCATGACTTCCGTATACAGTATTAGAAATATGCTGATGTACTGTAACAAAAATTGGTTTTAATGGATCGTCATTAGTAGCCATCTCCAATTGTTCTCTTAACCATGATTTTAATGAATCAGTGAATTTTCCATGTGTTTCTCTTCCCTCTGTACTTACTTGTACAAAATGATATCCCTCTAATATTTTATGAGAATGTATTTTTTCGCCAGTTTTACTTTCAAATCTATCTTGTGCATGAACAGGCAATAATCCATTCCAATAATCATGGTTACCCATAACCCATAATTTTAAAGCAGTTTGAGGAGCATACTGATTATAAACTTCCAAAAAATTATCGTATTCACTACTATGCCCAGCATCTGTAAAGTCACCAGCTATTAGTATTCCGTCCATATTGGTTACTAGTTCATTGGATCTTGTTAAAACTTTTTTGAGCTTTTCTTTTGCAATAGAATCTCCAATATGTACATCACTCACTACTAGAACTTCTAAATCTCCATCACCTTCTCTAATATCATCTACTAGATTAAACTCAACACTTGCATCTATAGGATATCCCCCTACATCATCATTGAATAAAACAAGTTTATATCTAGCAGATGGTCTGAATCTATCGTTATCTATGCTGGATAAGTCTAAATTAAATGTTCCATTACCATTATTAACACCTACTTCAGATAAATACTTCCACCAAATTGATGCTGGATCACCATCTGGGGTTACATTAATCTCATATAATCCAACCCACGCATCATCTCTTAGGCTTCCATTTTCTATTGTGATTTCTAGTGAACTGTTTAGTGTAACATTAGTCTTTGACAATGTAATTGATGGTATATCCTGCGCTTCAGACTTAATAGGATTTAATACCATAGCGGCCATTAAGGCAACCATTATACATGTAGCAATTGATTTACTGAATACTTTTTTTAACATATGTGCTCCTCCTAGTATAATAATGT
>NZ_BTPT01000081.1:0-1406 GCF_054408565.1 Vallitalea sediminicola | reverse complement strand
AATACCATTTGTAATACCTATAGGACTGATTGCAGCTATGATGTTGATACGTGATCCTCATATTAAAGCTATCGTTGATATGGATGTGCCGATTTTTACATCAGTCATATCTGTATTTATTGGTGCTGTGGTGTTATTTATAAGTTTTCTTTTAATGAAAATTGGTAGAAAATTCAAATATCATAAATAAGTTGATTTGGCTATATAATAAAATAATAAACGCGTAAACCGATAAGACAAATATACAATGTCTTATCGGTTTTTTGGTGTGCCCAGCATGGGCACAATCTAATGGGTTAGAGTCCCTAACGCGACCTAGTAGTGGTAAGCGTATAGCCAATGACAAGGGTGTCCTTGGTGACAAGGAATCTGAAGGAAGTCGGAGGGCAAATCTCTGGTCTGACGAACAGAAACCATATCAGGCAGATGCTATGGATAAGGCTGCCAAACAAGTCAAAGTCCAATAACTACTCGGAGATAGTAACTGTAAATATGGCAGATATATGGAGAGGAAGATTGTGTTCTTACCTGGGGAGGTCTTACGGATATAACACAAACGATATAAAATTCGTAGTTATGGTTGAAATAAGATTTATCGTAAGAAGTCAGCAGAAGTCATAGTACTTTAACAGTTGCAAATGTTAGAGGAAGGACGGAACTTTAGGAGAGATGAGTAAATGAAAGTAACTAATCATGGAGTGAAAAACAGAAAACTTCAAAAGGAAGATTATCTACAAATGGTATCGACGGAATCGAAAGAGTATGTAGAAGTGTTGATTCATGAGAAGATTGCTGAAAACAACCATCTTATCACAGATTTTCAAGATATGGAATTGCTAGAAAAGATTTTACACCGAAATAATCTAAATAAAGCTTATAAGAAAGTAAAATCTAATAAAGGTAGTGGAGGAGTTGATAAGATGAGCGTAGATGAACTTCTAACGTTCCTTAAAGATAACAAAACAGCCTTAATCAAGCAAATAAGAGAAGGTAAATATAAACCTAATCCAGTTCGTAGAGTAGAAATACCAAAAGAAGAAAAGGGTAAAGTAAGAAAACTAGGAATACCAACAGTAGTAGATAGGGTAATACAACAAGCAATAACAGGGATATTATCACCAATCTACGAAAAGCAGTTTTCAGAAAATAGCTATGGATTCAGACCTAATAAAAGTGCACATGGAGCACTAAAGAAATGCTGTAAAAATGTAGATGAGGGATATGCATACGTGGTAGATATGGACTTAGAGAAATTCTTTGACACAGTATGCCAAAGTAAGCTAATAGAAATATTATCAAGAACAATAAAAGATAATAGAGTAATATCACTTATACACAAATATCTAAATGCAGGAGTAATAAATAATGGAATGTTTGAGAAAACAGAAAAAGGAGTACCGCAAGGC
>NZ_BTPT01000080.1:0-226 GCF_054408565.1 Vallitalea sediminicola | reverse complement strand
AGTAGGTGGCTGCCAGATTACCAGTTTACTTTTGAACTTCATATGACGCAATTAAAATTCTTTAATGACATTAAAGAATTTAGTTATCAGTTATAGGAAATGAAAGTAAAAAATAAATAAAAAAATGCTTGACATAACGTTGGTAACTATGATAATATATCCTAGCGCTTAACACAAGCCAAGCAAATGAAAAAGATTATAATAGAAGAAAAGTTTTGCATACGCA
>NZ_BTPT01000079.1:0-6466 GCF_054408565.1 Vallitalea sediminicola | reverse complement strand
TTTGTATAGCTGGCTCCTCGTTTTTGTCTATTGGAATTCTAATAATTACTTTTAATCCCCCATATTCACTTCTTGTAAGAACTAACCCATATTTGTTTGAGTATATTAATTTGAGTCTTTTATGTATATTAATCATCCCTGTAACTTCAATATCTGTTCTATTTAAATTATTTTCCATTTGTTTAATTTTTTCATCTTTGATTTCTCCATTATCAGATATAATGATATCTAAATAGTCATCATTCGTTTCATAGACCATTTCTAGAATACCACCATGCTCCATATTTTCTAGCGTATGTTCAAATGCATTTTCTAATATAGGTTGCAAGATGATTTTTGGCACAAGAAGAGTTTCGTATTCTTTTGGTAATTCTTCAATTTTTATATTCAATCTGTTAGAAAAACGAGCATGTTGTATCCTTGAATATGTTACTGCGTGTTCTACTTCATTCTTTAGTGGTACAATATCCTTTTTATTTCTAGTAATGAACATGAAAAAAGATCCAAGTTCACTACAGAATTCAGAGGCAAACTCAACATCTTCAGCTTCTATTCTATTTTTTAACATTATAAAACTATTATATAGAAAATGCGGATTAATCTGAGCTTGTAATTGTTTCAATTCAGATTTCTGTACTAGAATTTTTTGCTTATAAACTTGCTCTATAAGATTATGTAATTTACGGCTCATTTTGTTAAAGCTATCGTAAATATATTTGAATTCATCTTTTCTATGATGCTCTATAGTTACTACAGATTCAATATGCTCTATTTTATCGAAGGCATCTACAAGTTTTTTTAATGGTTCATGAATAGTATCATATAGCGACTTAGAGAATAATATTATCAGGATAATTGTAACTATAGCGAATATCCACATAATGATACTATATATATTAAGATCACCAAATGCCACATTATCAGGTATATACCTAACTAACTTGATGTCCTCTACACCAGTATCAGAATAGACTATCAAGTAATTATTACCTTTGATTTTTTCATTGAACATATATGTATCTTTAACATATTTAGTATCTAAAGTAATTTTTGTTCCTTCTTCATTATCAATGAGTTCTTTTATCCTATCGTTTATTTCTTTATCTCCATTACTTCCCATAAGCATATCTCTACTATTACTGCAAACAAAACCATCACTTTCTTTATGTATGCTCATATTATCTAAAAATTTATTAACATTAGAAGTATTAATAGATGCAAAAATCAAGAAATTAGGTTGCAGACCTCGTTTAAAATATATCTGTGGATATTCAGATATTAATAGCAACTTGTTGTCATAATATATGATCTGCTTATTATCCATATCTTTATATGTATTAATAAGCGTCATACAATCTTGTGTAACTTCCCCTATTGTATTAGTACCTATGGTTTTGTTTATTGATGGTACTACAACTTTTATCTCATCAATTAATTGACTACTTGTTTTTATTGCAGATATTTTATCTCTGACTCGTAAAACAACAAGAGATTTTTCATAGCTGTTGAAGCTACCAATACCAGTGCTAAGTTTTGTTAAGTCCCAATCATTAGTAAGTTCATATTGTAATGTAATTATTCTCTTAAGTTCATTATTAAGATTATATGAGAAATTTTGATTGGTCACACACACATTCTGGACAATCTCATCACGTACTTTGTTAATTCCCCAATTATACACACTATAGCCAATTAAAAAAAGTGTAAGTATAATAAAGAAGAACACAGTACATAGTTTAATAAAAATAGATCGCCTGAAATGAATTCTCACCATATTACACACTTCCTTATTAAATTATTAGTAGTCTAAAACTTTATCGGTTCAATTAAAATACCTTGATTTGATTCTAGCGTCAGTGTTAATGAATCATTATTAACTGGTACTTCATTATGTAGAGGAACTAACCCATCCCCTGTAATTATATTTATATTCACTATCTTGACATCCCTCCAACTATCAGGAAGCTTCCATTGCTTATCTTCATATCCACTAACACTATAAGCTATTATCTCTTTATTGGTTTTCCAATATGTTTCTACAAAAATATTGGTGTCATCTTTTATAAGCCTATTTCCATTGAGTATTTGTTTATCCTTTTCTTTAACGATCACATCATTATCATAATAAGCTAATCTATTTGGTATTAATCCCGTTACTTCTAATCTATTAAATCGATTCAGAAAATACCATGGTACTACTTCTAGACAAAAATCTTCAATAAATTTGGTTTCCCAATCAGGTTGTATAATTCTAAGGTTTTTTTGATTAATTAGCAATCCTTCTCCATGAATGCTTTCTCCAAATAAAATCCCTAGTCTATTATCAAAATCAGTTAAATCTCTATTTATTCTCCCACCAGTTAATAGAGTCGCTGATCTTTCCAAGTAATCCTCAACAGTTTGATTAATATGCCATACCATAGGTACTAACCCAATTAAATCATCTATACCATTTTCCCGATAAATGAATTCGCTAGTAACATCAATTTCTCTATCTCTCCAATACCTGATTATCTTTCTTCTATAAGATTGTTCCTCTTCAAGTAATATTGAATGTCCTCTACTTTCTCTTGCGAAAAAAGCATCAATATGTACAGTACCAGCTTTTCTGATAGGTAACATCTCTAATAAGTTATCAATTCTTTTAATTGTATATCCGCTTTCCCATTCATTTTTGTAACAAACTTGATAAGCGTCTTTCTCGTTCCATGTACCAATTTTTAATAAAGAGCCATCTTCTTCTTTGGAAATCAGATCATTTTCAACATATGTATCCCATAATGGGCTATCTTTATATGCATCTGTCATGTTTATATGTAAACTAACTGTAGTATTATAACTTAATGCTTCATTCATCAACCACTTTAGGCTATCAAGTCCAGTATTATCTTCTTCCCTCTTCAACTCTTCATTTACTTGCGACCAAGAAGGATATTTATCATCATGACCTTGGAATTGCCATCCTACAAGATAAATTATTTTATCTATACCTCTTGTAAAGACATCTATCTTTTTAATTATTTCTAAAACTTCATCAAATTTACAAGCTACAATACTATTTCCTTTATTATCAGGTATAGAACAAAATAATTTCATTGTCAAAGTTTTGGAATAGTCATGAATATAAGTTCTTTCAGGTTTTTTCGTTACCTTCCAATCATAATATTTACCAGATACATTTCTCCAATCTTTTTTATCCATAATTAACCTCCTCTTGTATTTAACGTTAAATAAACATATTACAATAAACTAAACAAAAAAGACATAACATGTTATCTTGTTAATTGTAAATCTATATTAACTATTATAGAAATCCATTCTACTCACAAGAAAATTGTTATGTCTTTAGTTATTATGTTATCGAAAAATTCTATCTAATGTTTAAAATTAATTGTTTAATGGTTTTATGTTAGATAACGTCTAAACGTTTTGCTTTATTTATAATAACATTTAATACATATTTAGTCAATATTAGATATTTTTATTATGAAAAACTAATTATTATTATGAAATATGCTATATTTGCCTAAATGTATTTTAATGTATCATAGTTATCTAATCACTGTACAGTAAAGGAATCTTGCATATTATCTATTATTAATAAAAGTTTACTGAAATATTATTTTTCATATTATATATCCATGTATAGCAAAACGTTTAACTACAAAATAATAGAATCTTTATAAAAAAGCAAAACTATCCTATATTCATATCTTAGATATATGAAATATAGGATATACTTGGTATACTGGATATTATATAAATAAGAACTAATCAGTATGTTTATCCATAATTTTATCAATTGCTTTACTTAAATCAGTTATTGGGGATTTACAAGAGTAATTCTCACATATATATATTGTATTCTTATCACTTATTTTTCTTTTATCTTCAATACCATGATTTATTTCAGTAATTTCTTCACTACCATCATTGATTAATATAGTAAAATAACTGTTATACTTATCATTTATTTTGTCAATAAAAGTTCTAACTTCACCATCTTCATAACTTCCAGATATCACTATATCTTTATTGCTTTTTGCAAGTATCATGACCACTTGTAATATAAAAGAATAATATCTAGGATAACTATTTATTTGAGTTGAAAAAACTTCGATAATCCTATTTGCTTTTTCTTCTAGGGATACCTCACCAGTCAATCTACTTAATTTTAGCAAACAATACGCTGCTACAGAATTACCAGAAGGTATCGCACCATCATATATTTCTTTTGGTCTAGAAATTAATTTTTCACTTTTAGTACTATATAAAAAGAATGCACCATCCCCATTATCCCAAAAATTATTAATCATATAATTATTGAGATCCACAGCCCACTTTAAGTAAAATTTATCAAAAGTAGTTTCATATAATTCTATTAACCCCCAGATCATAAAAGCGTAATCATCTAAATATCCATCATTCTTTCTTTCGCCATCTCTATACCTAACATATAATCCTCCATCTTCTTTTGTTAGATTATTGTAAATAAAATTGACAGTGTTTTTAGCATAATCAATGTATTTATCATTTTTCAAATATCTACCTGCGGTAGCTAGTGCCGCTATGATAAGACCATTCCAAGAGGTTAAGATTTTATCATCTCTATGTGGTCTAACTCTTTTATTTCTATAATCAAATAATTTTTGTTTGCATTCTTTCAATAATTTATCATGTTCAGTTACGATAGATAATTCTGTGTCAATTAAATTTAGGATATTTTTACTTTCAAAATTACCTTCTTCTGTAACATTGTATACATTACAAAATATTTCACTATCTTTTATGCCAAGTACATCCAATATTTCTCTTTTACTGAAGATATAAAATTTTCCTTCTTCTCCTTCTGAATCTGCATCTTCCGCAGAGTAAAATCCTCCATTTATATCTAACATATCTCTAGTCAGATAATTAATTGTATCTTCAACTACTCTTTTGAAATCTTCTTTCTTAGTACACATATAACCTTGTGTGTATGCCATTATTAGTAAGGCATTATCATATAACATTTTTTCAAAATGAGGTACTAGCCATTCTCTGTCAGTTGAATACCTAGAAAATCCACTGCCAATATGGTCGTATATTCCACCTCTATACATACCTTCTAGTGTTTTAACACACATATTTAATGCATGTTCATCTTTATACAATATATACTTTTTAAATAAATAGAATAAATTATGGGGTGTGGGAAATTTAGGTGGCTTATTAAATCCTCCATATCTCAAATCAAAACCTTCCATTAATTCCTGATAAGCTAAATCTATTGTACCTTGATTGATTTCGACTTTTTCATCAGTTTTTATTAAATTTATATGACGTAAAATTTCATCACTCTTATTTATTAATTCTTGCTTATTATCCGACCATATTTTTGATATATTATTAAGTAAATCAATAAATCCTACTCTACCATACATTGAATGCTTTGGAAAATAAGTTCCTGCGTAGAATGGTTTTTGTTCAGGTGTAATGAATATGCTGAGAGGCCACCCCCCACCTCCTGTTAATTTTTGACAAACGTCCATATATACGGAATCAATATCAGGTCTTTCTTCTCTATCTACCTTTATTGATATAAAGTTATTATTTAATATATTAGCGATTTCATTATCTTCAAATGACTCTCTTTCCATTACATGACACCAATGGCAGGTACTATAACCTATACTAAGAAAAATGGGTTTATCTTCCTTCTGTGCTTGTTTTATAGCCTCTTCTCCCCATGGATACCAATCTACAGGATTCATCTTATGCTGCAATAGATATGGAGATTTTTCATCAGCTAATTTATTTTCTTTTCTTTGAACAGTTTGTGACATATTTTCACCTTCCTTATTGTTATCTTAGTATAGTTTACCACTAGGAAAGTTGGGATATTCATATTTCAATAAGAATTCAATTTCACCTTTTTCTATTGACATTTAAATAAATATATATTATTATTGTTTCCAAGGAAACAAATTACAGGAGGTTTATATGTCATATCCAGAATTGTTGATTTCAAAATTTACAGAGCTTTTTGAAAAACAAGATATATTAACTAAGCTAACTTCTAAAGAATTTCTACATGGTTATGGATACTCAGAAATTCATTGTATTGACTTAATAGGTAAACTAGATAATCCTAATGTAACAAAATTATCATCTAAGTTATCAATGACTAGAAGTGCTATAAGTAAAATAATCAAAAAATTAGTTGCTAAGGGAGCTATTACAAGCTATAAGTGCAAAGATAATAAAAAAGAAATCTATTATAATTTAACTGACAAGGGTAAACTTTTATTTGACGAACACCACAAACGTCATTGTGCATGGGAAGAAAGGGATAAAAATTTTTTTGAGAAACTTGATAATAGGGATTTAGAAACAGTAAGTAAATTCTTGACCCAATTTAATAAATATCTAGAAAATAAGATAACTGAACTAAATTATGAGGAGTGATAGGTTGAAAGAAAAAATA
>NZ_BTPT01000078.1:0-37663 GCF_054408565.1 Vallitalea sediminicola | reverse complement strand
TTTTGATGTTGACATTTACAAATAACAAGCATAATGTATATTAAGTCTGGTGAAGATATAATACGTTTCGGGGTAATGACTGGAATTATAGCTGTAGCAGGTATGTTTGTAAGTTTTATGGGGGCATATACACTTTATAGGCAAGAACATCCTTTTAAAAATGAATCAGTTGAAAATGAAGATAATGGTAATTAAATTTATTATTTTAATTGTAGAATCCCTGAGGAATAATCCTTAGGGTAATTTTTATATATATTCAAAAATTATTATTAAGAAAACATGATTAATAAACATTTGTTCCATTCCTTAATAATATAATAGTAAAAAGAGGTTTTATAATGATGAATAAACAAAAATTTATTGCTATATTTTTTTCAGTAATTTTTCTTATAATTAGTATAGTACAATTAATAATTGGTAATTACTTTCCTGCAATATTACTTAGTTTTGCGTCATTATGTTTTTTTATAGCTTACAAACTCTTTTAATATAATAGAGATGACTATATAAAAGCCAAAATACTTATAATTCCATTTTCTTAACCCTTCAATCTTTATAGTCGTTACTCTATCTTAGTAACCATACCTTCCTTAAAAAATCTCGAATAAGTTGATTTCATTTAACCTCAGTAATCAATGAACTATGACCATAATAGTTCCCTAAAAACCAATTATTTGATTTATATTAAAATTTAATTATTATAGACACAATATCATTCTATTAAATGATAGCTTAAAGTAATTTCAAGTAATTATTATACATTTTGCTACATATTATTGAATGTTCCATTGCGCAACGTTATAATAATTCAGAAAGGATTTGATACTATATGTTACCTCAGAGATTAAAAATTTTAAGAAAACAAAATAATTGGACACAATTAATCACAGCTACCAAACTACATATCCCCAGAGGAACTTACGCACATTATGAAATAGGAAAACGACAGCCAGACTATGGAACCTTAAGTAACATAGCTGATTTATATAATGTTTCTATTGATTATCTAATAGGTAGGACTGATGATTGTACTCCAATAGGGCAACAAAAAAAGTCAAAAGAAATTAATGAGCAAATCAATGATTTGCTTATACAGATTCAAGAAAATGGCAAAGATTCTATTAATGAAGAAACCAAAAAAATTCTTATTAAGATGTTAAACACTACGAAAGAACTAGTACAAAATATTAACAAAAATATTAATCTTTAACTATTACATATTATTATTACTTACTTGGATAAAAAGCAGTAGGATTATTCTATCCACTGCTCTTTACACTAGCTAATGCCAATCATCAGAAGAATCATTAAAATACATTTGTGGAAAACGGAATTTAATCTGTTAACTATGCGATAGAATCAATCAGTATTATATTTTGAGATCTATTCTTATAAACTTTTATAAAGGAAGGATTTATATGCAAACTACAAAAAAAATAATAGGTTTTGTTTTATTAGGAATCATAATTACATTAATAATATATATTTGTTACTTTGAATTAATCTATAGATCTGATGTAGTGACTTATTTTAATATTGATGCTAAAGAAGTTACTAAAATAACAATATTCGAGAATAAGATAGGTACTGAAGCTCTTGATAAAAATACACTTATAAAATATGAAGTAGATTCCAAAAATGAGGTTTTGGAATTAATAAGCAAATTAGAAAACTGTAAATTAAAGCAAAAAGTATATAAACAATTTAAATTTAATCATGGTATACCAATAAATCAAAAAAATGATATTCTTACTGATTACATGATAATGATCTATTTACCTAATAATCAATATGACTTTTATATATCAGGCGGTAGATTTATACGTGTTAATGTAGACAATAAAAATACAGCTTCTAAAAGTAATTTTATTTTTGAAGTTATAGGTAAACCTTTTGATTTGCAAATAACAGGTGAGATATAGCAATACTATGGAATACTTGAAGTTAGAAATATAATATCAAATAAAAAATCAAACAGCAATTCACCAAGTTTAATTGCTGAAACTCCAACTATAATTACTAAAAGATATATATAATAATTATTTCTAATATACTTCTTAAGATGAGTAATTACTCTGGGTGCAATTATGAAGCAAATCAATATAAAATTAATAAATGATATTACCCCAAATATGTCAAAAGTTATAACAAATTCAGATATAGAAGTTATAAAAGAAAGAACAAACGCAATAATAAAAAATATGATTATTTTACTATATTTATTTAATAATTTGATTATCATAGCTATCACCTCATTGAAGTATAAAGTTTTAAATGATTTGATAGTAGTTATTCTACTACCAAACCATCAGATTCATTAAATTTACAGGCGGGGTTCGCTCCATATTTGTTGACACCATAATATGGTTTTTTATAATAACTAAAATTCTCCATATAAATCTTAAATATTTATATTGGTGTCTAACTTACTTTGATAAGACTTAATAAAAATTTTGTTAGCATTTCTGCTTTCTTATTAGATAATATACGCTCTCCTTTATTATGGGCTATTTCAATAATAACATTCCACTTTTTTGACTTTACTACTTCTATGAGCTCTTTTTCTAAAGCAACTACATATTGTTCTAATTCAATTTCCTTGAATTCTTCAACAAGCTTCTCTATTTCATTATAATCTGCACTCATATTAAAATAGCAATCAAAAAAATATTCGATTATCTCCATATAGTTAGTTCCTTGTAATCTACTGGTATCTCCTAGAATAATTTAAATCCACCTCTAATTAAATAACTATTCACGCTTAGATGAACATATATTAATAACTTCATCCTTCAACTCACTAATCTCAGAAATATGCCATTCAAAATCAGTAATAAACTTATGAATCTTCATTAGTTTATCTAGAGTTTCATCACTGCCAATAGATTCAAACGAATTAAAAGCTAACATGTCTTTCTCATACTGATTCATTAAATTCCCAAAATCCTCTATGTTCTCTTTCTGTTCATTTAACTTGTTTTCAAAATTTTCATCAAGTTGGTTTTCTATTAAAATTCCTTCTAGATAGTTAATCGTCTCTGAAAAATATGAAATAAGATCTTTCAATTTATTATCACCATCCCTTCATTACTCTACCGATTGCTTTAGCCGTTTTATCTGCATTAAGTGTACCATCTAGATTCAATACATATTTCACTTTACCAAGTTTATCAATTACCGCTAAATGATCTTTATGTAATCCATCAAGATATACACCATACGCTTTCTTTAAATTATCATTAGTATAATAATTATCAGTAATTTCTAGTGAAAGCTCATTAAATTCTAACTCAAGTTTAATTTCAGTTTCATGATATACCTTTCCTGTTTCCTTTAAGAAATCACCAGTTTTATATAACCGTGATTCAATATTATCTAGGTCTTTATCAAGTTTGTTTAATTCATAGTCTATATTTTATGTCTGAATCTAGTGAATTACTTATTCCAAAAAAACAATCCTTTGTATTTTCTATTCTCGAAGCCATATTCTTCAGTCGACTTTCTTTATAGGTTAATTCTTCTGATTTAATAGAAATAGCTTGCATTATATCCATCCTTTATATTAGCATAAGCATTTAAGTAATAAAATGCATAAATTAATGATTTTTATTACTTTTTAGTAGCATTTTAGGATTGAAAAAATAAATATATTTAAAACCTTTGATCAAAACTTATATTATAGATAAAAAAATACAATTTCTAGTCACTTAACATCTAACTAGAAGTTGTATTTTTAATAATATGTATTTATTGTTTTTTTATTTGTTTACCCGTGTGGTCCATGTAATAATCATCTCTAATGATTAATTCAGATATAGGAACGATTTCATAGCCTTTCTCCTTTAAGGCATCTAGTATAGGTCTTATTGCTTCTGGTGTGTATTTAGCATCGTTATGAAAAAGGATTATTGAACCATTTGATAATTGTTTGTGTTGGACAACCGTTTTTATTTCGTGGTCTACCCCATATTCTTTCCAATCAAGACTATCCTCTTCAGTTATAAAATGACAAAGATATTATTATAAAGAGAATACTATTAGTATTCCCTTTATAATAAGTAATGACAACTATAAAATAATTGATATTTTATTTTCTGCTACAATTTAATTTACTGGCTTAAACTGAAAAGCATAGCTTTGTTTATTCCCTCTTACATATTCTACATATACTCTATATTTATGATTTGCTATCATGTAGAAAGGTGTATAGGTATTTCCAATAATTGTACCTTGATGGATAATTTCACCTGTTGCATCATCTACCATATATGTAAATACCGCATTTTCAGTACCTGATGATAAAAACTGATATCTTACTTGTTGGCTTTCTGTAGCAGTATATTCAAAATAATCAACATCGCTAGAATCTTTTATAGATCCAATATATTGCTTCATATCTGGACATATATTAGCAGTTTCTTGAGTATTATTAGGCTCTTCTTCCATACTAGACTTTAAAACTAAATGACCTATCTCCTCATCTGTAAGTGATAATTGATAAGTTGTGTTTGATGAACCATTTAATCCTAGCACTCTTATATAGTACCTATGACCTTTTTTAAAACGAAAATCTTTTTCAGTTACTTTTGAAGTCATGATTTCAGCAGTTAATAAATCTCCTGTAGTTTCATCATATATCCAAGCTACAAATCCGTCATTAGTTGCTTGGTGTATAAATAAAAAATGTACATCTCTATCTTCACTAAGAATCTTAGTTCTATAATAATCATTATCCTGATTATCAGTTGCTATTCCACAAGTAACTGATGTCAATTCAACCATATTTGCTTGTGCTAATGAATCATTTGGTTCCATCTCATCAGCGGCTTTAACATTTATAGATATAGACATTACCATAATTAACGCTAAGCATAAAGTACTTATTTTCTTAATATTCATTTTATATCTCCTTCACTGTTTAATGATATTTACTTGATTAATTTATATTAAAGCTGCAGCATTAATAACGATTTCAAATAATACTTATACTATTAGTTAACTGAATCTTCTCATTGATTTTATCTTATTCTATGGATTTTTATTTTTTTATCTTTTTATTATTTATTATACTATTTCTATTCAACTATTCAATGCCATTATTAATTTTCGTTATTTTTAAATTATTAATAAAATACTCTAACTTTATATAAGGACAAATTATCTTATAAGGTTACAAATTATTTTATTTTTGTTAATTTTAACCGAATTTAGTACATATTTTTTATTTATATTTACAATTAATATTTTTATATGCAAATAATACAATTTATGCAATATTTATATTTACTTTTAACACAAAATAATTTTACACCTATATAACAACTTATCTTTTTATGTAAATTTTACAAGTATCTTAAATATAACTATAATTCATAATATTGCTTTATTATATTTATCCATTATTCAAATTAAAAATCAAACAAAAAAGTCCTACCTCCAATTAAGAAAGTAAGACTGTACCTATACTAAAGCTTGTTTTCGCTAATAAATTTCATATCATTTTATGTATTCTTTAACTTTAAACCAAACAATTTTATCATAGATAAGATACTCATTTATATCTGTATAAGGCTCAATTGACTCATCTGAGAAACTATAAAATGGTAATCCAGTACCATTTGATCTATCAATATACCATCTCATGAAATTATCAACTTTATTCATAGTAATTCTATATTCATATATATCTGTTGTGGTTAATTTAATTTGTAATACTGCTGTATTTACCTTTTCAACCATAGCAGAAACAATATTTGAGTCTGGACTTTCGACATCATTCTTTACTGCACGTAGAATATAATAATAAGTAACTCCTAGTTTAATCCATGAATTCTATATTAATTATTCAGGTTTATCTAAAGCTGTAGACTTACCAAAATAAAAAGCCACTACCATAAGGATTACGCTATAAGATTTATCTGCATCAATACTACCAGTAATGCTTAATACGATAAATAATATAACAACTAATATAGCTATAATTTTTCTAACCTCTAGTAATGAAGTTAATTTTTCTTTCATTAATAAACACGCCCTTCTTATAACAATTTTTCCAGATTATATTTTTCAACCAGGTAATGCTCCATTCTATCCAAGAAAACCATTAATTGCTCTTCTGTCACTATATTCTTAGCCCCTTTACCGTCATTAACTCCATTAACCCTGAACTTATCCCACGCATTTCTAGCCCAACATGAAACATCTTCTGTATTAAAACAATCTAGATAATATTTACCGTAGCGTTCTTGATAACGTTTCTGTAGAACCTTTGATATCCTACTCCTATCTATTATGATTTTACCTACATAGACACCTTCTACATATCTACCGTTTTTATAACACCCTAGAATGTTAACTATTTTGTCAAAATCCTCTTTTTCTACAGTTTGACACCCAGTACTCCAAGCCCATTTATCACTATCATTAACGCTTCTATTATGTAGATTAATACCACTAGAAATACTTTTATATTCTATATAATCTTTACTGTTTCGAATTACTGGTACACTTTCCCCTCCCCGCTCTAGTTCAAAAGCTTTTATTCGTTTGCTTCCATGTGACTTAGTATATAATGAATATATTCCTGTACAAACAGTAGGAGTTTTTGACCCACTATTAAACCTACCCAATGGATCCATAGGAATGTCTGGAAGAGTACTAGCATTTTTAGTAAGGAATATTAATTCTCCATTCTTAAATATTCCAAGGGCTGCACCCATTCTTCCTAGTGGATGTAATTTTGTTGCCAAACTATTTGGTTTCCCTCTATAATCTCCAAGTCCTTCTGCCAAAATTGTAACAAATTTTTCTTGTTTTAGTTTTGGGAATTTTACTAAATATGAATTATATAATTCTATGATTTGTTTCATCAAAACACCCTTTCAATTTATAGCCATAAAAATAGCCAGTAACGTATTAACTAACGCTACTAGCCATGCTATGTACTCTCTGTAATTCTTTTTGTTATCATCTCTATTTTCTAGTTTCTGAACTCTATCATCTACATCATTTATAGTCTGTCTTAATCCGTTGTAGTCTCTTATGAGGGTCTTAGTTTCCGTCATTGCAATAGTCAGATCATTTGTCTCTTTAGTTACTTTTTGTATAGCCTCATAGAATTCTTTTTGACTTACTGTATTCTCATTCATTACCTTCCCCCAATCTTAATTTACTAGTACGCATCAGTATCCTATTTCGTTACACTTAAAAACGTCACAAGTTTTTACTTCTTGTGACGTTTAATGTTCTTATTTTATTGTTACCATCTTCAAATGATAGTAGCTTTATAACTTATTGTATTTAAATAAGCAAATTAGTCTAATACAATCCAAAATATTTAGGAGTATTATTTATATCATGTCCATATATACTTTTTAATCCATCTATGCTAACATTATAATGAGTATCCAATTTCAATGTAGACGTTGTTAATAAAATTGATTTCTGATCAGAGCCAATCTGTACGTCTAATATCTTCGCATATGTTTCTTCATCACCGAATTTCTCATAAATAATGTAATTAGATAAATTACTAATTGTTGCTTCATCAACTTTGAAATTAAAATTCACTTTTACAGTAGTAATTGAAGTAGCGTCAGCTCTAAGCATACCAAAACTATTACTAGATATTTGTGGACGGCAACCCAAAATAAGTCTATCACTTTCATAATCCAATTTGTTCCCATTTAAATCAATCATACCATTTATTCTCGCTTTATATAGAGCAGATTCTTGTTTACTTGTTGTAAGTTTAACTATGGTACCAGTTGAATCAAGTTCTGCCTTAGAAATAATAAGCCTAGTATGTGATTCATTCTTTTGCTTAAAAATATAATTATTTATATCTTCTGCTGCTTTCTTATCAAGTTGCTTATTAACAATTACATTTATTGTGTTATAGTCCAAAGTTTCAATTACCACCATTTCAAACTCACCTTCAGTTATAAAAGAAATTCCATCCATACCATCCGTTTTTTTGCTTACATATGTTTCATTTGCATCATCTATAATATTACTTGCTAAATCAACAACATCTCTAACTTGTATGTTATATAGTGTGAGACTTTTATGAGCTTTTGTTGTAAGTACAATCTTCTTTTTACTATCATCAAGCTCAGCTTTTATTATTTGAAACTCATTACCACTTCCAACCTTTTGCTTGATTTGATAATTAGTAATATCTTCTGCTGATATTTTATCAACTTCCTCACTATAAGTTACTTCTACCAAGTTTTTTGATAGAGCTATCACTTGAACAATTGTTGGTTTAATATTATCAGCATTAGATACTATCTCTTCTGTTGATTTCTCTACTGTAGCATCATCTGATGAATTGATATTCTCTATGTCATTAATATGTACTGTTCTTGTTTCTTGATCCCACTCAATATTTTTATCTAATACTTCTGACACATTTCTTATTGGTATATATGTTGTACCTTTATACATAATACTAAATGGTACAGTTACTCCATTGCTTAAGTTATAACTTTCACCTATTTCTGCAACCTTCTTATTATTTGCACAAATATTTATACTATTTAACACAACATCAATAGATCTAACTACCTCATCTGCATAAACAAAAGTAGTTGTACATAATACACATGCGACTAAAAATCCAATAATAAAACCCTTACAATTTTTCATATTATTTCCCCTTTATTTAACTTTAATATAATTAATTTCACATATGTATTATACTGTTATACTAAATACATGTCAACATACTTTATTTCTATCTGTATACTATGACGTACTAAATGGCTTGACTGTATTCTATGATATAGTTCTCAATAGCGATCTTATATCTAGCGTGAATAATATCATCTATTGTAAATACATCTTTTGTTTTTGGATTCATACCTTTGTTAATAATTCTTTCAGCTATAATTCTAACTACTATTTCATTAATCATTAGAATATACCTCCTTCTATCTTTTCATTTTCCAGTAATAGTACCTTGTTCTCTAAATCTTTATATGTAGGTTTGGTTCTAATATCATCTATTATTAATTTGTGGGGTATTGATGATACATCTACTTTAATAATTATTTTATTATCATCAATTTGCTTAGTTTCAATGATATTTAATTGTTCATAACCTTCTAAAATATTTACAATCTTACCCATTCTATCATAAACTGTAGTTATTTTAGTCATTTTATATTTCACCTCTTTATCCATATACTATTGATGTAAAAGTCACATTATATGGTCCTCTACTAGTAGCTCCTATTGATAAATGCCAATCAAACCCAGTGCTACTAATATTTTTAGCTTGTGAACCAAAATAGCTACCTGAATTATATTCTATATAAAACTCTAAATCTAAAGGACTCATTTGACTGTTATACATCCATATTGCAAAACACTTTGATTCTAGATTCCAAAAGTCGCTACAAAACTTTATAACCTTAGGTTTAAACGGAGTATCAACTCTAATTGTCAGGTGCCGACCAGTATAGGAGTAAGTTTGAGTTGTTTGTTTTGTGAAAATCCTTATGGGTTCTATAGTCCCAATAATACCGTTAATATTAACTCCATTTCTAATATTACTAGGTATCAAATTACTTAAATTCATAATCCCTACAATATCATTATCATCATCATTGCTGAACGTTCTACCTGCTAGTACATGTTCAGCAAGGGCATTTCCCTCTGCACTAGCCTGCAAGAAAAAATGTGTTCCATTATACCATACCGTATAAAACTTACCACTTTTTATATTTGGTGCTGTAGTAGTGTTTGGTTTATATAGATTTTTAGCTCCTAAATTGTTAATGTCTATGGTAGTAGCTCCACTACTATTATCATGACTTGCGATAAATGTTAGCTTCATATTAGCTGTATAAGCTGTCACACTAGGCATACTTAATCTTATAGCTATTCCTGTTCCTCTAGCCACTATTACGTTAGCAATATCAGCCAATGCTGTACTAATTTGTTTCACAGCTTTAGAACTTGCAACAGTACTTGAACTATCCAAATCTACTCTATCACTAATCTCTCTATTAACTTCCGCCCCTTCTTCAATCCCTGCTAACTTATTCTTTTCCCCCGAACTATAATCCTCTGTACTAAGCCCTCTCCCATTAACCTTAACAACTCTATTATTAACCTTATCATTAACCTGTTTCACAGCCTTGGAACTAGCAGCAGTCTCACTACTATCTATAGAAATACTATCACTAATCACTCTATTAACTTCTGCCCCTTCTTCAATCCCTGCTAACTTATCCTTTTCTTCTGTACTATAATTCTCATCACTAAGTCCCTTACCCTCAACCTTACTAACTTTACTCTCAACATCTTTCTTAGAAGCAAATATTAGACTCTCATCAATAGTAGCTGTAACATTCTCTGCTTGACCTACAATAACAACAACATCAATATTCTTTTCAACAATATCCGTACCTGCTGCAGGAATATACTCAGCATTACTTCTTGCATTTGCATAGCAATATAATATTTCTCCTTCGTCAGGATCCTCTGCAAAGACTCCAATCTCTCTGAAATAAAATCCTTCTTGCAGCTCTTTATTAGTAACAATAGTTCTAATAGTAACTTGATTCCCATTCCTACGTATATTACTTATATTCAAAACATGTAATGAATTCTTAAGATCATTCATATCCAATATTGAACCACTACCAATCTCACCGTCACCAATCTTCACATTAGTATAAGTAAGGGCAATTCCTGTCTGTGCCTTAACCTGTAGGTTTCTACCCTTATTAGTTAGTATAAGTCCTCCAAAACTCAAAATACCACCTTCTTTCAATTAACTTGATGTAATACCAGTAAGTCACCAGTATGCACAATAGCTCCAATAGTTAAATTCATGTTGTTGGTTTTACGGATGATAATGTTATTTAAATGAGACCTACTATTCTTAACACTATTTAATGCCAGTTGAAAATCATTAGCCTTAGTATTGGTAACATCAGCATTAGTAGTGACAACATTAAAAGTATAAGGTTCACCATTATATTCAAACCATTCCTCAACATAACCATCACCAAAAACAGTAGTTATCAATTCCTCTACACTAGAAGGAGTACCCTTTTTCTTATGCCATCTTATAGAATTTCTATTGAGTTCTATTTTTTTACTAATATCCAAACTAGTATCATAAAAATCAACATGATATTGCCAAGCAAGATAATCAAGCATCTCATCATCCAACGATTCCATGTTTTGTATGTAACTTAACATAGGTATAACAGAATTGATGTCTTTTATCTCTTCATCCAGTGCTTTACACATTGTTGCAACATTCTTATCTTCTCTTAGATGGTTAGGTAAAAGGTTCAAAAGTGATACTTGGGATAGATTAATCATCTTCAAAACCTCCAAATTTGATATTTACATTATCCTCTATTGCAACCTGGTCATTATTAATTACTTTATATACAGGTGAATTCACTTCCACTCTAAGAGCACCTTCATTAATAATATTTGCTATCAATCTGGAAGGATTAATGTTAAGACCTAACTTACTCTTTTGCCACTTGATATAATCAGCTATTGCATCATTGACTTTTGAACTAATTTCATCTTTTTGAGCACTGTTGCTATTATGAATATAATAAGTTACATCTAGATCATAATTAATTACCCTTGGTGTAGTTACAATAACCTTATCTGTTAATGGTCTTATTCTCTTATCATTACAAATGCTATATACTTTCGAAATGACTTCCTCACTTGGCAGCACTCCATTATTAAGCAGTGGTTTAATAGTAACCTCTCCTGGATTAACTGAATAAACAGCAACATCAATAATATTTGCATCAGCTGTCTTAGCCCAATATTTATAACCACCTTCAGGACCTGCTGTACTAAAACTCTCTGGTGAATTTCTTATCCTATCTCTATAGATATCATCAGATTCAACCTCATTACCACCACCAGATATTGTTGTATTAGATACGCTTTTAAAATATGGGAAACCATCAACTATGTTATTTATCTGTCCAATCAAGAAGTCATTACCAATGTTACCTTTGCTAAGACAAGTAGCTTTTACCTCTACAAAAGTGCTACCTGCTTCTATGATAACCTCTTCATCAGTTGCAAAAAAAAGAGAACCATCAGGAGTTACCCTAGTCCCCTTTTTGATTATTACTTTAATATCTAGAATCTTACTAATGACAAACTTCAATATAGTTGTAGCAGCTGTAGCTTCCAAACGAATAACATTAGAAAACTTACCTAACTCATCTAAGCTATTACCCTGTGCAAATCTAAGAAGGTTAGCTTTACAGGCTTGGTCGATTACCACTCTTTGCTGTATGATAATGTTAGCTAGAGTTAAGAGAAATTGTTTCCTTGGGTCACCTGGATATAATTTCTCTCCACTAATCTTTTCAAACAATCCTATAATGTTATCAATAATATCTTGCGGATCCTTATTAACAAAATTAAACATTGATATCTAACCTCACTCTCGGTACTAGTACACCATCTTTTCCTTCATCATAGACAATATCTATAACTTTTACTCTTTGCTCATTATCATTAATTAGATCAATTATCTCAGATGTAAGTATAGCCTTAGCAACCTCACTAGTTTTATCAATAGCAGTACCAGTCAACCCTTGTCCCCTATTAAGTGGAACAGTTGATTTTAATGTCCTTAAGAGGTTACTTACATTCTGTATAATCTCTTCCTTGGTTGATGGGTCAAAATTAATTTCTCTTACATTACTTGTTACTTCAATCATAATATCACCTAACAAATTCCTTAAGGGTCACACTAACTTTAGCTTGTAGTAATCTTCCCTTATTATCAATATTAGTCCAACTCTCACTCATTGAACTTATGTACCACTTATGATTTCCTATAGGTTTTCCCCCAATGATTAGAAACTCGGTCTTTCCTTTATCTCTCATCTCATTTAAGAGTTCAATATTTTCTCTTGGTTTAACTCCTTTGAATATATCCAGAAACATGGAAAAACTAATTGTCTCTAACTCAGTACCTTTGAACTTTTGCTTTGGTTTGCCACCTATCACTTCTTGACTATCCCATACAGCAGAACCACTCTTCTCAAATTCATCAAAAGTCTTTACATGATCGGATGAAACACTAAAAACTACTTTACCAAATGTTCCAATCAATTATCCCACCCCTTGAATGTTCCTATACAGAAGCCTTTACTACCAACCATTATGCAAACAACATCATCTCCAATATCAACTAGCATATTATCTTTCATACAGTCTTTATATTGAAAAACAAGAGGTAGATAATCTGTAATACGATTATTATTGATGATAACCTGAACCCTATAATTAAATTTGTCTATATTTTGCACCTTACCAATCACTAGCTCCACTAGATCACTTCCTTAATACCTCTTACTTGTAATTTTGTATATGGTTCTTTTCCATAATGATGAACCGCTGATACAATCATGTACTTACCATCAAAACTATAGAAATCACTTAAGCCAATATTGAGAGCTGCACATAACTTAATGTCATAACCTAATCTTATATACCCTCTAGTTTCATTACCATTAACAGCTGCCAAAAAGTGTTTAGAGTAGCGTTCTGCCTCTGCAAGAGATTCTATATCTCTAACAACATTCAACATAGCTCCTTCATCAGCTTTCTTATAACTATACTTGATATTACCTATGACATCTCTAATATTACATCCAATATAATTAACTTTATCAGAACAACTTTTCAGATTATATCTATAGACATCTGACTTATTAATGGTACGAATCTCATTCTTTGACCAGTACCTTGATTTATCATACATAACAATCTGTTTATCAGCTAATTTCAGCCCTATACCTTCCTTGTAGCATAACTCACTTAGATAATCAAAATCAGTCTTATCCACTTGTTGACACATCCGATAACCATGATCATAGCAATCCATAATTAATTTAAAACCATATCTAGAACTAATATCCTCAGCTATCTGAGATAATCTAGTATTTTGCCATGTGTTGGTTCTTAACTCTTTTGCATCCAATGGAATAGATATACCTTTTATGGTTATCTCATCAGGTGGTCCATCAACTTCAATTTCATCTATAAACATAGTTCCACAACTAACCTTATCAAGGATGGCTTTTATCTCTTGCCCTTTATCAGGCTGCCAATCCAAGTTCCAGATACCAGTATTATTCTCAAAAGAAACTTCTATACTATCAGCTTTCCCTGTAGCATGTTCTGTATAAACTATTGACTTGAGACTGCCCTTCAAGTAACTAGTTATATCATAATTATCAATAAGAACCTTATACATTAACTCACCTTCCAAGGGGGCAACTGACTTATTTTATCCTCTGGTAATGTAGGTACTACTATTTCTATGTTAGCTGAAAAAACAACTACATGGATATACAACGGATTAGTGTCCATTAATATATCCATGTATTTCTCATCACCATATACTTTATAAGAAATAATGTCCCAAGTATCACCTTGGATAGTAATATAATTATGCATAAGATTCACGTCCTTTGTCATCCTCATATCGTTCTATCATTTCTTTGAATTTCTCATAAAGAGTTAGCATCTCTTTTCTAACCTCTTGGCTTGTATTCCCTTGTACCTTAGGAGCAAATACATAAGTATTACCATTTTTTTGATTTAGCAACCCAAGTTTCTCCCCTGTTTGCTTCCACAACATAATCGAACGAGGATTACTCTTCTTAATAGGTATAACTGACTCAGTACCTGCTTCACCTGCAATAGATGGACCATTGGTAAAACCACCTTTCGCTAGTAAAGGTAACTTAGGAATATTTACTTTAAAATCCTTACCTCCAATAAAAGGTACCCAATCAGGAATCTTGAATCCAATCTTATTAATACCATTGATAGCACCGTTAATGATGGATATAACTACATTAAGTGGAGTCTTGACAAGTCCTCCTAGAGATTCAAATATACCACCGAAGATATCTTTTATTCCACCCCAGGCTTTCGACCAATTACCAGTGAATACTCCTGTAATAAAATCAATGATACCGCCAAATGTTGTTATCAATCCTCCTATAACAGATTTAATACCACCAATAACATTAGTAACAAGAAATCCTACAGCTGGCATTACGAACTTTACTGCACCTAAGAACGCATCAAACACAGGCTTTAATGCTATGATTAATTGACCTATCTTACCAAATACAGCTCCTGCTTTAGTTGCTAGATAAGAAAAACCCTTGATGACTTGTGGAATAATACTCTTAGCTATGAAACCAAATACTCTATTAAATATGGGTAGTAGATTATCAACTAGGTAGCCTATTATCTTCATAAATATGGGATATATCTTCTGAAAACAATTATCAATGCTTCTAACCATCTTACCTACTACAGGAACAATCTTTTTAGCTGCTTCAACAAAATTATTTATGAATACTTGGATATGAGGTCTAATCTTATTGAAAATACCTGCCATAGAAGCAATCATATCTTTTCCTAATTTCAATCTACGCTCAAAAGTCTCTTTGAATTCCTTCTTAAAAACATTGATGATAGGCATTACAATCTGCTTAGTTTTATTAAAAGCTTTTACAGCCCCATTCTTGAATGTGTTAATGTACTGTCCAACTTTCTTTATGTATGGACCCGACTTACTAGAAAAATTCACAATGTAATCAGCTGCCTTTTCAACAAATGGTAACAACTTCTCACCTATGGAGATCATTGCAACATTACCTAACTGTTTCAACCTGTCTATTGGGTCTTTCTTGATTAAGAAAGCTTTTTCAGTTGCTCCTGCTGCTTTATTCATTGCTAAAGTTTTCTGTGTAAAATTCTCAGCCTGTGAACCAGTCAAAGCTAGAACAGCATTCTTGGCTTCAACACTTCCAAAAAGATTAGCAAAAGCAACTTCATTACCATTAACATGATCTTTCAATTCACCTAGTATTTTCCCTAATCCTTCTGTCTGCATTGCTGTAGCTGCGTTCTTATAACCTAGACTCTTAATAGCTTTTTCCATATCTCCTGAAGGTTTTAAAAATGCTTGAAAAGTAGATTTTAATTGAGTAGATACCTCAGCTGTATTACCAGTAACACCAGTTAATGTAGCCATAGCACCAAATAACTCTTCTTGTTTTACTTTCAATGTACCTGCCAGTGGAACAACTTTACCCATGTTAGCAGCTAACTCAGGGAACTCTGTCTGACCTAACTTAACTGTCATAAAAGCAAGGTCAGAAGCCTTTTCCATTGCTTTCAGGCTAGTATCTCCATAACCTTTTGTTACTCCTGACAAAAGATTGATTGAATCCTTGACCTCTGCGTTTCCTGCTATAGCTCCTTTTGAAGCAACTTTCAATCTTTCCATTGAATCAGCTTGATCACCAAATGCCGATACTGTCTGATATGCTCCTTTGGTTAATAAGTTGGTTGAAACTCCAAGGTCAACAGATAGTTTCTTAACATCTTTTGACATATTGTTGATCTTCTTATTAACATTACCATCTAATAGAGTAGCAACATCCTCCATCTCATTCTTGAACTCTCTAGATTTCTTAATAGTTCCTGTCAATCCTTTTACACCTGCATAAGCAGCACCTAGACCACCAAGACTTTTAACTATTCCTGAACAAGCCCCTTTAATGACTTTATTGTTTTTCTTCATCATAGAACTAGACTTACTTATATTCTTATTTAATTTAGTCACACTCTTAGAGGCATGAGTAAAATTTTTATTAAACTTACTACCTAATTCAGCACCGAGAATAAATCCAACCTTAAACGTTGTAGACATATTATTCCCTCATTTCTTTCATAAGCTCTAGAATGCAATCATCCCAATCATTCCAATCTTCAAGTGGAGTATTCATAACGAATTCAACACTCAATGTTCCTGATGAATAATAAGACATTTCTAGAGCTTTCTTCCTTAAGAATTTGGAAGTAGATTTTATTCCTCTTCCTCCAAGTCTTCCATTAAAAAAGTCTGAACTTTGACCGTCGCTCTCGTAAAATCTTTTGCATAGAATTTCATGACAGCATCAACACTTACACCTGAAGCTTTTGCAAATATTATAGCTTGATAGATCTTAGAAGTCTCCATCATCATAAGTGCATTGTTAAGTGATTGTGCTTCCTTCTCAGCTGCAATGATATCTTGACCTGTCAGTTTATCAAAATCCACTTTTAACTCTTTATAGGTGGCATCTTCAAACTTTATAGGTTTCTTCAATACGAATTTTTCTTCCATTGTCTTTACCTCCTAGATTAATCTCTATAATCCTAATGCCTTTTGAATTTCTTCGCCATAATCTGTACCATTGATAAAAAATACATAGTTGAATTTATCAATCTCCAGTAATTTCTCGCCGTCTATATATATCTTCATATAGGTTACTTCCAACTCTAATGCACTATCTGTCATAGCAGCCACTTCTAACTTACCAAGGTCAACTTTTTTCGGCACTGCTCTAGTTACAATCTTGACTGGCTGCATCTTATAAGAGCCAACGCTAGAATCGAATACTTGTTGTGCTGCTCTTAGTTCTAATGCATGTGCCTTAGGTTTGAGCAAATTAATAGCACCCTTTTCAACTGTCTTGAAATTGAGTGCCAATGTTAAACTTCCTACTTGACCTATTGCAGGAGAATCAACCTCTCCCATTATTCCTGCTCCTTTTGCTGTTTCAGTCAAGTATTCTATAGATGGCATCTGAACACTTGCAGTACCAATCAATTCTCTACCATCATTATATATTCTGTAGGTTAATACCTTATCAGGCATCTTCATAACTTAAAACCACCTCCTAAGTGAATAATTCCTTTGCAAACTCTGTTGAATACTCAATAATAAAATCAATATTACGAGCTGGGGTTGCAGATGCTTTATACACATGAAACTTGAAATTACCATCCATAAGATCATCATAAGAATTCTCTTCAGCAAGAAACTCAACTCTACCACCTAATATATATCCCGAAGCTTTTAGACTATTAAGCCATAAGTTCGCATTATCAAGTACCGTATCAATCAATCTCTTATTACCTGGTTCATCAATATTTCCCCAGAACATCTTAGTCAATGTAGTACCTAACCAGTATGTCATTCTTTTTTCAGTGATGAAAGCATCCTTAGGATCTATACTCATGTTCTGTGAATAAGCTCCTGGTCTATTACCCCAACATTTCCAACCACCAATAAAATTAATAGCTGTAACTATTCCTGTACTATTAAGAATATTAGCCTCCGGTAAACCTAGATTGACCTCTCCTTTACTGGTAACAGCTGAATCAATGCACAATGACTTATTGGATGGAGATAATATAGGAACATTATCACTTTCAATATCTAGAGAACACAATAAACTACCTATATGAGTAGATAAATGATATGTATTTTCTCTATATTTTACTTGTGGCCAACAAACAATTTGGTTGCTTCCAGTAAAACCATTTGTCTTTTTCCACTCACCTACATCTGTATAGTTATAAACTGTATCAGGTACATCAGTAATGATAATCGCATTGAATAAACCGTTAATACTATGGGAATTATCCAACATTGCATATGCTACTGGTGGCATATGACTGAATCCTGGTGCTAACATAAGACTTGGAATAACTGAACACTGTGGAAATACTGTATTAATCCGTTTAATACTTGCAACAATCTCATCTACAGTTAATTTACTTCTATCCACTATGTCATATGTAATATCTATGGTGTTATCCTCAATCTTACTTTCCTCTGGTATTACAATCTCTAGATAACCACTTGTGTTATAATTCAGTAAATAATCAGTACCAAGTGTATACTCACCACCAGTTATAACAAGGCTTTCTTTTATTACATTTTCTTTAATGGCAGCCTTTTTATTAATAAGACTAACATTAGCTGTTTTACTTACTTTATGCTTTTTGATATCTAGTATGTTGATGAAAATTACAGGTGTTAGGGCATATAGGTGATAATGGCATTTCATGAACTCACATAAAGAGAATGTTTCCCAATCATCACTATAGCCGACCTTCTTAACAGCTTCATCAAAGCTATTACACAGAATAGGTTTACTATTATCGTAATCAGTTAAATATGAAGGTGCTGTACCAAAAACAATAGGTATCGTAGCACTTTTTTGTGGACTTCTCAGATTAGTTGAAACCTCTTCTATATAAACACCATGTTTATACATCTTAATCCTCTCCTTTCGTTTAAATATCTATTTCTTTTTGTATCTGTCTAATCTTCCATGTTGTTCTTATATTACCAGTCCAATAGGGATAAGGCTGTTCTTCAGGTATCTCCCAAGTAACATTATCCTCTAGGATATATGCTCCTAAGAATGAAGTCTTAAGTAACTCTTGTCTTACTCTTTCAATCATGTTGGCTATATCCTTATATCCATTGTAATCTTCAACTAACTTACCATCTTTTAATGTTCCATAAGAATATGATCCGAAATAAATGATTATATTAACTGTTGATTCATTCTTGGTATCAGTCCCATTTTTAAGTCTTACAGCAACATGAGGATACTCTTCATCCTTATTAGACTGGGTTTTAGGTGGAACCCACCCTTCATGTATCCTTGGAGTAACTTCTCCTACATCAACTTTGATAGTGATATCATTCAATATTGGTGTCAAAAACTTTATAACTGCTTTTACTAATAGTAAAGGTGTCATGACAATTATCCTTTCGTTAACTTTTTAATCTGAAGTTTTAGATTCTTTTTGAGTACTTTGTTAGCTACTACCTCAATATTTTCTTTAACATCATCTGATTTCATCATAGAAGGAACAGATGGTCCATATTTTTCTTGAATAGGTAATCTGCCATCAGAAGTTCTCTCAAATACTCCAATATGTCCATTAGCCATTTTTGCTGTAAAAGTATTAGGAATTCCTTTCTTAGCACCACCTTTTAATACTGCCGCTTTTAATATTTTAGGTTTCCTCTTAGGTACTTTCTTAGGGCTAACACTAAATTTTATTAATGGTAGTGGACTTCCTTTTGAATCCAATCTAGCTGTCAACGTATGAACTGTAGATTTACGTGTTAACATTGTTTTAGTTATAGGTTTTGATGCTTTAATTTCATAGTTATCTTTAATTAACTTTTTTGAAGTATCTTTCGTAGGTTTAATCGTTGCATTAATAGCAGCGTTGATAGCCTTTGGAGTTCCATCTTTAACTGTTGCAAGTTTTTTAGTTGCCTTCTTAATTTGTCTATTACTCAATGTTGCATTAACAATATTAATCATGACTGTACAGCTCCCAAGGATATCTCCAACACTCCACCATCACTATTCACACTACCAACTCTATATCTTTTCTTATCAAACAAGATATGTTCCTCTACCTCTGGTATATAAGATAGTTGATTCTTTCTAATAAAAAAAAGAACCTCACTATCATAAAGTCCTTCGCTATATACACCAGATGTTTTTCTCTCTTGGAGTAATTCATCATCAATAAGAATTATATAGGTTTTACCATTAATCTCATGCTCTTCTCCAAACTCATCTATGTTGAAGATTAGATCTAGATCAGATTCAAATAAATCTTTTGCATTCATTAATATGCCCCCATTCTCTGCTTATGAAAATAATACCTTCATTTAGCTTTTTCTTGCTCTGTCTGGACTTCCTCCAAAGCACCATCTCCAATAAGTTCCTTTGCTTGCTTTTTGGTGATACCTTCTACTTCATCACCAACATTAAAAAGAATTCTTTCACCATCTTTATTTATGGTTCTTATCTTTGTCTTAGCGATATACATACACTAACCTCCTATGCAATTTTAATTACTGACCAACTATCAACATCATCAGGACAAGGTAATGGCTTAGATGTAATACGTACTTTTCTAACTTCGTTTTCATCATCTACCCAAGATTTTGGAACACGTTCACCTTGAATAACTACAAATTCCTTATTCTCTATCTGGCGAACAGCACCATATAATCTTTTATGCTGACCTTTTGATGCAAAGATAACAGTTTTCTCTGGCATCATTGGTACTTCCACATCATCATCATCAAGAAACCATTCATCATATGAATATATCTCAACACCCAACTCTGGAAGCTTACCATAGAATGTTATAGCATCATTCTTGATAGTTGGCTCGATATTACCATAATTCATCCTACGATTATCAAGTTTATCTTTTACTTTTGGATGATTAACGAATATATCAATAGCATCACTGGAAAAGACCAATATATTAGGTGCTTTCCCACATTTCTTAATGATTCTTTTTCTCTCATCCTTAAGGTCAGCTAGTGGATCAGATGCTTCATTAGTCCATTTTGCAGCACCAGTAAGAGTTATCCTATTAGTGAATTTATAGTCAACCTGTTGCTCGAATCCTTCTCCTTCCATAAGCACTTTACCATTAAGCATGACTTCTCTACACATCCATTCTTCACGACGTGTAATCATGTCATCAAGCTCTATCATGTCAGTAGCTAGCAATTCCTTGGCTCTATCTTCTGGGTCTTTTGCGTTGTATGGATTCTCTCCCATACCTCTCTTTGATAAATCATCAGGAGTCATAATCCTAACAGGTGCTATCTTAGGAACTTTATAATTCTTAGTAGTAAAACCATCTCTAGTAACAACTACTCCACCTCTTCTTGGTGCTACGAATGGAGCCATCTTTCTTTTACCTTTTTTGTAGTCAACTTCAACCTCTTCAGTTGGTGAAGTAACAGTATTAGGGAAAAAAGTATCCCTAAAAAATGTGTATACTGGCAGCATCTGATTGATTGAACTTAACATTGTCTTAGTTGAATAAATATCAGGCATGATATCAACCTCCTATAATTTTTTATTATTTTACTTTGTATTTTCTAAGTAGATACTTGTATCTCTTAGCTCTTCCTTAAAATCAATTGGTTCTCCGTCACCCTCAATGATCAATGCATTTTGATTGAACACACCTGAGAAATAAGCTGTCATTCTAACATCTTTTACAGCTGATTCATCCCCTGTGTCAACATCATCAGTTAATATGCATATTGGTTTTTCTGAACCATCTGAACTTTCTTTGTCAACAATCTTATATAGTCCATCACTTTCTTTTCTACCAAGAAGTGTCCCTCTTCTCAATATTCCTTTACCTTTTTCAAGGACTATACCTTCAAGTCTAATGGGTATCTGTGTATCTGCTATAAGCTTATCTGGAACGAATTCACCAATAGTATTATGTAGGTTAATCATTACTTAATCACTCCCCTCTTTTTATTAATGAACTTAGCAATATCATTAGCTGCTTCTTCATCTTCTTTCTCTTTCTTATTTTCTTCTTCATGCTCTACTTCCTTATTGTCCTTTGGAACTTCTTTCTTCCTTTGATTCAAGTATTCTTGACCTTTTTCCTTCTGAATATTAATAATCTTAACTGCAACTTCTTCAGCTGTTATAGGTTCATCATACTTAGCATTCTTAACAAGTTCATCCATACCAGGTAAAGCAATATCATCAATCTTTTTCATACGCTGTCTTTCGTCGTTCTTACCCTCTTCTAAGACTTCATTATAGATATCAGGATATTTGTTTCTTAACTCTTCTTTGTTCACTACTTCATCACCATCCTCTTCATTATTATTATCATCTTTCTTATTAACTTGCTGTCCTCCTGCTGCTGTATTTAGAAATACATCTGGTAAAGATGCATTTTTAAATCTTTCCATATCAAAATTGATACCATTTACAATAACACCACTATTATTCTCAACTATTTCAAGCTTACCACTATGAATAACTTCATCAGCAAACCCATTATCAACTGCTTCTGTAGCTGTCATCCAAGTTTCTGAACTCATAATATCTATTAATTCTTCCCTGTCTTTTCCAGTCTTAGCTTGATAGGTCTCTATAATTGAATCCTTTACCTTGATTAGTGCATTTCTTACAGCATCTAAATCCTGTACTTGATAATATCCCATCAATCCCATTGAAGGATCATGAGCCATAACCATAGAACCGGGTAAAACTTGAATACTGTCACCTGCCATCAATACAATAGTTCCTGCTGATGCAGCCCAACCATCAATTATAGTAGTGACCTTAGCTTTATGTTGGAGTAATTTTGATTTAATTGCTTGTGCTGCAAAAACATCTCCACCAGGACTATTAATATGAACATCTATCTCACTAACATCTCCTAGTAAATCCAAGTCTTCTTGAAATTGTGTCGGTGTTACTTCATCACCCCACCAAGAATAAGTTGCTATATTACCATATAGTAATAACTTTCCTTTAGTAGGTGAAATGTTTTGAAACTGCCAAAATTTCTTACCCTTAGGCATCTTCATTACCTCCTATTTCTTTCATAAGTTTTTCCTCATTTTTTCTTTGTCTTACAATTCTACTGAAATCGCCCCCAGTTAGTTCAGTTGTTTCTCTACTTCGTGAACTGAAACTATTATTAACCCTCTCACTTGCTGCCTTGACTTCTTTCAATGGATCTAACTGTCCTTGTGAAGGTCCATTCCATTCAGCTCCACAATATGCTTTTCTAACAAGAGGATCTTCAAAGAAACCAGGAGCGTATATCCTCCCCTTTGCAATTCCTTCAGCAAGAAACTCTTCATAGATAGGCTGACAGAACTTAGAAGCAACAAATGTTCTTTTCATCTTGAACATCTTCCAAGCTTCTAATAATGCTCCCCTACTTGCTGAATAGGATGCAGTAAAATGTTTGACTAACATTTCATAAGGCAGTTCAAGAGCTGCTCCTATTTGTCTACATATAGAAGTTACAAAACCATCAAAAGCTGTGTTAGGTCTACCAGGATTAGCAGAGGTCATACTCTCCCCTTCCCCTAGTGTTATCATTGCACCAGGTCCTAACTCTTGGGTAAGATTATTACCCTTATCAACTAGGTCCTCATCTTCAACATTTTCATCATACAGATCTTCATCCTCTGGATACTCCGAAGTAACAAACACAGTAAACATTCCTGATACAACAGCTGCTATTAGTTCAGCATCTGTATATCTACCAAGTTGTTTCAGACTTTCAATGACTGGTGCCAATATGGGAACTCCTCTACGCTGTTCTGGTCTTTCGAATTCTGCTAGATGAAGTATGTTAGGACATCCTGTTTTTTCTCCATATGCATCTACCTTGAACCATTCCATCTTACCTTTATCACTGCTTAATGGATGTTGTTTTGCAATATAATAGGCGATTATCTCTCCATAATCACCTACTCTCACACCGTTTATTATGCTCTTGTCTCTTTCCTTTCCATTAGGAGTACATACTCTATCTGCTTCAAGTAACTGTACTCTTAGATCATAAGGTATATTAGGTCTCTCTATGTAAGGCAACAATACAAAACATTCACCTGACATAAGATAAGATAAAAATGATAACTGCTGCAACTGATAAAAATTATTGAATCTCATAGCATCACAATGTGGTGTATCAGCCCAAAGAGCAAATTCTCGTTGAACAAGTGCCTCCCATTCATCAGCTTCTGTCTCACTCATGTTGAGAAAAGTTCCATCAATCTGTGCTTTCAATCTTAATCCACTACCTACAGTATTGGTTCTAATGGTTTTCAATGCACCAGTAGCAAGTGGAACTCCCATATATAAGTCTCTTGATCTCTCATGTAATAGTTGGAGATTATCGTCAATATCTTCTTTTGTCGAACCCCCGTCAGCTTTCCAACCTTTCATGCTCTTTTTCTTCTTACTAGCTCCATAATGACTATAACCAGTATTAAGAAACTCTAGTCTCTGCCTTGCCAATTTTCTCTTAAGTGCAGTGCTGGGAGAAATATTAGCAATAAATCTATCAAGTACATTCATCTAACCACCTCACAGGTCTCTAGGAATAACTGATCTAATCTTTATACGAGATTTTCTCTTACTAGATAGTCTTGTTACTTCTTTCTTCCAATACTTGATACGTTCTGCAATAAGTCCTGCATCTGCTCTTGTATATCTCTTACTTCCCATCTGATATGATTGATTCTTGGATACTGCCAAGTCAGCCATTAACCAAGCTTCCAGATGTTCTTTCGCTACTTCTAAATCTGTCATACTGAAACTCCTTTCGATACAACTTTTCTTTTACGTTTTTTCTTCTTAGCTTTCTGTCTATAGATATTGCCATTCTTATTAAGTTCCTTAAGCTTCTCAAAATTAGGATTAAGTATCTCTAATGCTGCTGTGGCATAATTACGAAGGTCTAAGGCTTCATTACGGGTTCTTTTCTTCTTCCATTCTATTTTCAACTTACCTTTAACCCACTTCTTTACCTTTCTTTCACTAGTCAAAGCTTTGAAATAAGCCTCATCATAGCCTTTTCCCTTCTCTATGGGAAAATGACAATAACCAGGCTCACCTTCGAACTTCACTTTTAACCTACTTAGTAGTGTTTCTTTTCCTGTATCTACTCCAAGAATAGTTAAAAGTACCTTTTCTTCATTGTTTCTAGAACTTCTATGTATAAAAGGTATTCCACTACCACCTTTACCTTTTATTGCATATATCCTTTTATGTTCTCTTTCTTTACAGAACTTATAAGCTTCATTGGTATAGTGACCTCCTGTATCAAGACAAGTAGCTGATATCATTAATCTCTCACCTGATTCATAGCAAAACTCACTATCAAGTAATTGTTCTACCTGTTCCCACACAGCTTGTTGACCTGGGTCACCTCTATACACTGCATATCTGATACCCCAACTTTCCTTACCAATGCTCCAACCAACAACTTCAACCTCTAGTCTATCATCCTGCACATCAACACCAGCTGTTAAGACTAAAACATCTTTTGGAACTTGGCAATTATAAGCTTCTCTTCTTTTTAAAAGTTCTTCTTCATTAGCCATCTCACCGTCTTGATCTGCCCAAGGCTCACCAAGATAAGTATTAATCCATGTTTTTAGAACATCCTTACCTTTCTTCTTAGCATCCTTGAACTCTTTTATGATTGTTTCCCAATGTTCCCAAGGAGAAGCCAGAGCGTTAAGATGAAAACCTCTTTTCTCAATTGATGCACTAGGATTCTCTGATATCCATTTTCCCTTTTGATTCTTCCAGTCATATTCTGTGGCTCTTTCATGACAATAAGCACATTCCATTGTCACATCTTCAAACTTGATCTGTCCCCATTTCAAAGGTTGATATCTTCCACAATATGGACAAGGTAAACACCATTCTTCTTTGGTACTCTTAAGATATTCTTTGTGTATTCTTGATGTATCTTCATCAGTTGGAGTTGATACATAGACTTTTTTCTTATTGAAGAATGTTTTTGTTCTCTTCTCTGCCAGAGATAAAGGGTCTCCTTCATCTCCTGCACTTAATGGATATCTGTCAACCTCATCTGCCAACAATATTCTTATTGGTCTTGATGAAAGACTAGCAGGTGAATTAGCACCAACCAGAACTACATATCCACCGGGGAAACCTTTTTCAAGAACTGTATTATCTCCATCCCTTGACTTGGCATCAGCTACTTTATCATTAAGAACTGGTGTATCCCTAATCATAAGTGCTAACCTTTTCTTAGAATAACTCTTGGCTAGATCAACGGTTGGTAGTAAAACCATAATAGGTGCAGGATCATAGTCAATGTGATAACCAATGATGTTATTGATTATCTCTGTCTTACCTACTTGTGCTGATGATTCAATTATAATTGTCTCTGTCTCTTTATTATTGATAGCATCTAATATCTCTCTTTGATAAGGTGCTCTATCCGTATTCCATTGTCCTGCTTCAGCTGAACTCTCTGCTGATAGTTTTCTATATGTATCAGCCCATTCACTAACAGTAAGTTTAGGTGGTGGTGACAATATTTTAATTATATCTTTGAACAGCTTAACTGTCTTTTTTTGTACTATTGGTTTCTTCTTCAATTGCTTCACCATCTTCTACATCTATATACTCATCTGAGTAAAATAATGAAGGATCATACTCACTTAACTCTTGAAGAGCTTCCACTACTTCAATTTCAATAGTGTCTTGAATATTATTAACATCATCTTTATATATAAGTCTTGGTGCTACTTTTGATGGGATTGCTAATACCTTACTACGAAAATTAGCAAGCATATCATTCATGACTCTCTCAACATCTTCTGTCTTATGCAACTCACCTTTCATAAGCTTCAACGTCAACTCTGACTTTTCTCTTTTTATTCGCTCATGCAAGGCTCTTTCATCTTCATAATCAAGTTTCTTTGGTGTTTCTGCTGTCTCTTTTGTTGTCTTGATATATGTAACATAGTTCTGGACACTGCTCACCAACGAATACTTACCACGAGAGACTCTAACTACAGTTCCCTCTTGGGCTAACTGTCTAACTCTTCTATCTGTAAGCCCCAATATGCTCTGTAACACAGCACTTGAAACTGTGATTCCATCCACTTCATTAGTCTTCTGATTCATTATCTCACCCCTTAGGAAACGGATTAACCTTCTAAAAATTTTTCGTAACTGCTCAAGAACTGGGGTCATGAGCACCCGCATTTTTGGAAATCAATTGGGAGTACCTTTTTATATCAAATCAACAATTTATATTAGATGAAGTATTCCCTTCTCTATTCATGGATATGATATGCTTATTGATTCAATATAGCAATACATTATAGATATATGTATTAGTTTAAGTTTTACATATGTGTGAAACTGTCAAACTCATTCGTTTTACTTCCTACTAATATATACTCTTAATTCTTCACACTGAGTTTGACACAAGCGAAATATGTAAAGCTCAGTGGATTTTTGCAAATGATTTCCGCTTATTAGTACTTGAATGTCTCTATAGCATTATCTTTCATTTTTTGAGTTATTCCTATATAGGCAGCTGTCACACCTGTATTACTATGATTAAATATCTTTCTTAATATCTCCAAGTCTTTGGTTCTTTGATAGTAATGATATCCGAATGTCTTTCTCATTGAATGACATCCAATAGCTTCCAGATGGAACTCTCTAGCTGCATCCTTAAGAATGTTATCTACTTGCTGTCTTGTTATATGAGAATACACACCATATCTATTCCTTTGTCTTGACAAGAACAAATAATCATAGTCATTCATACCCTCTATATAATCATCAAGTATCTTTCTCAACTCATTATTAATGATGATCTTATTCTCCTTCTTAGTCTTCTTCTCTCTACGTCTTATATATTTCCCTCTTACTTCTCTAACCTTAAGAGGTAATATATCTGAGATTCTTAATGGAGAATATATCCCTACATTGAATAATACATAATTACGCTTATTCTTAATCTTAAAATAATCCTGCATATCCTTCAATGTAGATAAATCTCTTATTGGTTCAACACTGTTCATACCACCACCTACCTAATTAACCATATAAAAAAAGCTCCTACTTAGAAGCTAATTTCAATAAGTCCGAAAAATATTGTCTGCCTTTGTTATAATTAAAAAGCGTCTTGGCATATTGTTTTAAATCAGTATTACACTCTACTGTATTAGATAATATTATCTCTGTAATGTCATTTGATATGTATTTTCTTATACTAACCTTATCTGCAAATTCTGTTTCAATTCTAAACCCTTTGTCATTGATATAATCTGCAACCATCTTCACACTCTGAATCTCAATGTACATTTGCAGTATCAGATCATATATGTTATCAGTCTCTATATCAAGCAAATTCAACATCTTGCTTTTTATTAGTCTCAACTCTTCTACTCTGTTATCAATGTTACCAATAGTTAATTGTAGTTTCTTCATATAATCAACCTTCTTATTCTATTTTAGAAACCCCAAGATATTATCCTGAGGTTTCAAAGGGAGATATATTAATTATTACAGTAAGGAGTGAAAGTAATAATTTAACACAGTACTATTATATCATCTTTATATTATAATATAGCTCTATAAAAGCTTATGTATATGCATAAAATAACCATGAAAGTGTCACGTTTTATAAGCCTAATGATAATTGAGTGGATTTTGTATCAAAATCATATCTTTCATTGTAGATATATTCTTGCATCTTAGTCAGTGCTCTTTTTCTAACACGTTTACATTGGCTTTCACTAAGCTTGACATGATATTCTACCTGCATCCAAGTATATTGTTCAATATCTCTATAAGTAATAATCTGTCTCTCAACATCACTAAGTATAGTTAATGCTGCATCAATCTGCATGATAATATCTTGGTATACTCTTATCCTGTTTTCTTTATCCAATCTTCTCTGGGCTAGATCCTCTGTTACAGAATACATCTTGTTAGTTGCTGAAGTTTTCACTCCATCATAACTTACCCCATTAAGAGGACTTTCTTTTAGGTATTTCTCATCTAATTTTATTGTTTCCTTGATAGTATAGTAATTTCTAAGATTGTTAATTATCTTAAGTATTTGATCTGGCATGTTATTATTCATCTTACTCACTCCTTACCTAAATAAAAAATCCCAATGTCTTACCATAACTTATTAATATTTATATACCATTTTTTTATTTTATGTTATAATCAACAACATAATATTATGAATGTAATTAACCATTTATAATATTTATACTTACTAATGAGGTGATATCTATGATAATCAAGTTATTAAATAAATATAGTAGTATAATCATATTTTTTATTATTACATTTGTTCTTTCTTTCATAACTTCTACATCTGAATTTGTTTTTACCTTTAACATATTTGGAGTAATATCATGTACTAATTTTATATTAATCTGCTTCATAATTGCACCCAGAGTAATCACTCATCTTAAAAAGTATATTAGTAATAATTATTATATATATCTTTTAGTTATTATAATTGGTGTTTTAGCAACTAAACTTGGTGAATTTCTGTTTGATTATTTGTTTGATATTATATTTTTATCCTAACTAAACTGAACCTTAACTATTGTAACCAATAATTCTATATATCTCATCTCTTAAGCTTTCATACGCCCATCTTGGAATATCAATGTATTGAATACCAACATGTAATCTCATTGATTTTACATTCTCTTTTATACTCTTTGTCAGATGGTCTATAACTACTTTGGTATCATCTGCATCCAATCCATTTATATACCATACAGTATCATTTCTTTGCAGGTAAATAGAGTATGTATCTATATAATTAATCATTCTATCTTTATCTGATATTAATAGTCCAACTTTACCAAGTTTAATATAAACTTTTCTATCTAGGATTACATCAAGTATCATCCTTAGTTTTCTTATTATTCTTTTTTTCATATTCTATTATTTGAACCTTTCTTTTGTCATTTAATTCTCTTCCTCTCTATGTACCAAGCACAATATTTATATTAATTAGATAACTTTCTCTTGCAGTTCTTCATCTTTTGAATAGTTCAATCCATCTTGTCTACCCGTTTGATAAGAATTATAATCAATCTGCTCTTGGTCAATTCTTTTACCTTTAAAGTTACCTGAGAATCCTTTTTCAATCTCATTATATTTTTTGATAACTGGTACTGGCATTACTGCGACTAGTGCATATTCCTCTTCATTCTCATTTTTCATTTTTATTGTTTGTTGTCGTAATTTTTTATCAAGTCCTTGTATGAACCCAATGGCATATGATTTTCTATCAAGTCTTTTTCTTCTACTGGATATATTGATAATATTGACTACTTGCTTATATATTAATGATGTTAATTCAACATCTTCCTCTAACCCAAGAAAAATTACTCTATAGCAATTACCCCTATTCCTTAGATATGTTTTACATCTAAAATGTTTAGCTATAACATGAGCAAGAGTCCTTTTCCATGGTGATCGCATCTTTTCTGTTTCACCTTGAACAACTTTATCTTCTTTTTCTTGAATATCGTTCATTGATAATTTATATCTAGCCATTAGTAATCTAGCTTTTGCGACTGCTGATTGAGCCTCATATTCGTTTTGACTCTCTGCTAATCTAAGCAATTTTTGTACTTTCTCTATAATTGATTCTAACTCATTTTGCATAATTAATCCCTCCTCGTAAAATTAATCTCAAACCTTTCACCTATACTAATTTCCTTAAATATTCTTTATACCACTAACAAAAATTTCCACTAATACTGTTTGGCAATTATTGCATCTAATTCTTTCCTAAGGGTTATGCCTAACGCCCATTTACTCCCATTGTCTTTTAACTGTAAACACATATCCCGAAAACTTATTACATCCTGTTTTAAATATCCGATTTCTTTCGCTTTAACTATTACCTTGTCCATTCCATCAATGGTGTATCCCCAGCTTGTGCTATACAATCCACCATAACCATTATTACCGTTGGATATCTTGCCAGTAATAATCCAATCTCTAAAATCATTTATGAGACCCCATAATGTTCCTCCCTCTGAGAATCCTCTTCTTGATGATGAAGGGTAAGGATATATCTTCTGTCCTGTGTATTTATCAACAAAAAATAGTTTGTTACCTTCTATGAATTTTGATATAGTACCTTTGCTCTTTGAATAGAAAAATCTTCTATCCGTATTTGCAATTACTTCTATAAGTTCATTTATTTTATTCATTCTTTCTACTTGCTCTTTTTTCAATTTCTTCACCCTTTCCGACTCTATACAAAATCAATCTTTTGCTTGCCTTCTTATAAATTGAAATGTCCATGCTTCATCTTTAATTGTCTTAATCTCACCGCTTTCATCAATATAAGCTGCTTCAATAAATGTAGGTTTATTAACTTTCTTTTCTTCGCTGTTATGATTAAAAAATAAGGCTATACTCAAAACATTAAAAACTTGTTCTTTATAAATCATTTTATAGTTGCTCATATCTATTCCCATATTATATCTCCATTCCAAAACTAGTTCTTTTGTTATTATAATGATTTTGGTATAATTAATAATCGGCAAATTGTAATTTACATAAGGAGGTATTCTCTTGTATGAATATAAATTCGTTAAATTAAAATTAAGTAGTTTTCTTAAAAATACAGATCAAGATTATCATGCAGTAATTACAGAACATGCGCATCAAGGATGGAGACTCAAACAAATATTTGCTCCTCCCATATCAGGTTATGGAGTTGCTAAATTTTATGAACTAATATTTGAACGTAAACTCTAATAATATATACAATTTGCTGATTATATATACTAAACCGACTACTAATCCCTCCTAAACCAAGCTTTAATCCTGTTTAGCTGTAATATAATCTTCTCTGAACAATTCATATTCTTTATAGTCATGATATTCTCCATCTAGCAATTTGCAGTCTTGCTTATATATACCTACGATTCTACCATTGTACTTTGACGTTAGCTTATCATATGTGCTTTCTATAGGATTGCCTATGTAAACTCCGTATTTCAGTTTTCTGTATTTGTACTTACAAAATATATCATCAATTGCTTTTAATAAATCTTTTGCGAAAGTTATTTTTGTAGTAAAATTAACGGCACATAAGCCACTACACACTTGATTTCTTTGGTTTATGCCATACCTAATGTATCCCATTACATCTCCATTGCTGTCCAGTGATGCAAATTCTTGTTCATTCCAAGTTGAATTACTTGGCTGATATTCATCTGTATATCCACTATTAAAATACATGTAATGTTCTTCAAATGCTATTTCCCACAGCTTTCGTTTTAGTTCATCTGTATACAATTGAGCTGGTGCTAACATCTAACTCCTCCAATCTTTACTAAACACAATTTTAGTTTATATTGCTTTTCTTCCTTCCACAAACTCTCCTATAGCTTCATCCGAATAGCCACAAGCTTTCCCTAATATCCAATGTTCATATGGAGTTTGTGGACTATCAGGTAGGTTTTTAATTATGTCGATTAAATAACTATGCTTATATATATAAATAACTTTCCATTCGTCGTAATCTTTTACATCTTCAACATGTAAATTTAAACCTATGCTATTAATTAGATTTTTAGCTTCATCGACATATCTTGATTGTAAGTTCATAAGAGCAATAGGCTTAGTTCCACATTGAACATGTTCTATATAATCTAACACTTGAATTTTAATTGCATCACTCATTTTTTTACTCAATTACACCACTCCTAAATTAATTTTTTATACATATTCGTTGACTATTCCGTACTAATACCTAATGCTTTTTGGCTTGCATCACTTAAATTAGTCCAATATCTTCGTTCGCCGTTCACCAAATTAAAAAACCAATAAGTCTGTCCATATTCATCCGTATTACCATATGTTTTTATTCCACCAACGGATAAAATATGATTTACAAATTCCTTTTCATGTTCTGCTTTATTTTTATAACTCATTATATTTTAACCTATCCTTTCTTCGCTAAATCAGTCTTTAATGTTGCCCAATAGCTATTAACTTTACATAGCCATTATTTCTATCTTTCATAAATGCTTGATATCCTTTTTCACTTAATTCAAGTGTAACTTTTTGACCTACAACATAGTTCATATCCCTAAACATTTCAGTAAGCTTTAAGACTTCAAACACAATAGTAAACATCATTAACACCTTCCCTAATTCAATCTTTTACACACCTGCTAATTTTCCAATGTTGTGTAACTGCTGTCTTTTATTTTCGATATTCAAATTTGTTTCATGATATACTTTCAAAGAGTCTTAATATGCTATTTTTTGTCTATTCAAATACTCACTGTTTCTATTTGCTTCATTCATTAATGCTCTTTGGTCGTTAACTTTGTAAACTTCAACTAAGTTCTCTCCCTTCTGAAAACTAATATTTAACCCTGTTATTTATCTTCATAAATCATTAATTTTTTTATATTCTCTCTCTCAAAAACCCTATCCCCTGTCATCTTAGCAATACACTCAATCCCCAGTATTGCTATATCTCTTATATTATCAGCCTTGTTGATCTTGATTCTGTACTGTTCACTAATTCTTATGTATTTGGCTTCCACTTCTGCCTCGTCAAGGTTATAGAGGGTATGATCGCAGTATTGAAAATACTTGGAGCCATCTTCACCATTCTTCATTTTTTCTAGTAACATCTTGGTATTTTCTTTCATGCTTTAACCACCTTGAGATTCAAGTTCTTGTATTTTCTTAAGATACTGAGCTTGAGTTATTTTTCCTAAGTCTAGTAGATTCTTCAAATCTAGCTTTTGTTGGAATATCTCGTATTGTTTACTATCTGTCTGCTCATAGTTAATAAAACCACTGGCAGGCTTTTGCTGTTGTTTTGGTTGTGGTTTTGCTCTATTGGGATATGTACCCTCTAGTATCTTGATGGCATTATCGCTCTTGATTAACCA
Source organism: Vallitalea sediminicola (assembly GCF_054408565.1). Lineage (NCBI taxonomy): Bacteria > Bacillati > Bacillota > Clostridia > Lachnospirales > Vallitaleaceae > Vallitalea > Vallitalea sediminicola. The sequence goes on along the minus strand of NZ_BTPT01000078.1, from coordinate 3,483 downwards.
ATCAAAGTTACAAGCACACCATATCCCATCTCTACCTGATATGAAATCACTTATCTCTGCCATTTCAAATATTCTATAGAATCTTTCAATGTCTTTATTTACAACCTTTGATTCATAGAGTCTTTTAATAGCTCTCTTACGCTTGTCTGTGATTTTCAACACTTTTGGTAAAGAGGTACATGTTTCATTGTATTTATCTGCAATCTCCTGATAGATGTTCTTTTTCTCTTTTGGAACTTGGTCTGGTTCGTCTGGTTTTGTATATATATTATTATTACTTGTATTATTATATATTGTATTACTCTCTTCACAGTTTTCCGAAGGGGGGTTGTCGACTTCTCGAAGAGGGTCTTCGACATTTCGAAGGGGGTCTTCGATATCTGGAAGGGGTACATTATTGTATTCACGATTGAATCCTTTATTGGTTACTTTGACTATCCTCTTGATAATCTGTTTGCCATCTTTTATATATGCAATAGTAATATAACCCTTGGTTTCCAAGGATTTTATTATCTCTGAGCATCTATTCTTGGATAGACCGAAGAACTTAGCAAAGTGTTCATTTTTTGCATAGCACCCTCCACTATTGTCTAATGAGTCAATCTCAACTAGAAATATTCGCTCTTGCATAGTTAGATCATTAGCTAACCATATTTCTTTTGGTATCCATATACCTTTAAAATCTCTTTCCATGTGTAATCTCCCTCTAATCCTCTTCGCTGAGAATCAAGTCCTTTAATTCATCATCTATATTCTCATGTGTAACTTGCTGTTTATTATCTAGTGTTCCAGTAGTTTCAATAGTCTTAACTGTTTCATCAGCTAGTGTTAATTTATTAGTGTTATTATTAACGCTGCCATTAGTCTTGTCTTTAAGTATTAAGTCTAATTTGTCCTCTATTCTTGTCATGCTTACAGCCATATTTCTGTATTGTTCATAGAATCTAACTGCTTCACATACGTACTGTGAAGCATTAGATTTATTGTTCAGCAGGTCAAGTATCTCTTTGTTGTCCTCATTGAATGTGAGTAGTTTTCTTAGCTTGTTACTCATAATACTCCTGCCTTTACTAATCCCACTACTTGGAAGCCTTTTACATTCGCCCATTGGGTATCTTGGTTAGATATCTTAGCATGAGGTAAATATCTTTTTATATGATCTAGGATGAATTTACTTGTTCCACCTATTAACATTACTGTCATGGTTGATAGGTTGATGTTCTTTTCTCGTATTGGCTTTAGTATATAGTTGGTTATGTAGTTGTCTATGGAGCTGCTTACTAGTTTTGCACTGTCTTCTTGTAGTTCTCCGTTGATTATGATTCCACCGTTTTTTAGAGCGTTCACAGCTGTTGCAAGGTCATAGTCTTCTCCATAGTGACTTGATAGGTCTTCTCTTACTATGGTCTCTAGTACAAGTCCACCGTTGTTATTAGAGAATAGACTACTTGGTACTGGAACACGATTGTCATATATTCCAAAGTTCATGTTCCTACCACCAATGTCTAATATTCCCACTCTCTGGTGTACGAATGTATGAGGTTCTAGGTAGACTATTCCACTACCTTCACATTTGACTATAACTTTTTCTATGTTGATGTTATAATCTGTATCATCTACAGTTATTGATATAGGGTTATCATCACAGATATATTTTCTGTAAGCTTCTTTTAGCTTAGTGTTCTTATAGATGGCTGTTGGACAACCAATGGTCAATATTACAGTTGGATCAGTGTCCTCATTTGCTATCTTTGCTATAGCTGTTAGTGTAGCTAATTTATGTATAAGAGAAGTCTTTGTTGTGGTGGTATCATATAGTTCTCCTTGCTCACCGATTATGTATTCATGGTTTTGGTATTTCACCTTATATGATTCACCATAGACTTCCATCTCTCCATTATCCATGTCATAATATCTTGTGTTAAAAAATACCTGTCTGTCTTTGGTCTGAGTGACTTTCCTTCCTACACTCTTGGTAGCGTGTTTACCTGCATCTACTGAAATGATGTATTTCATCTATCTATTCCTCCCTTGTTGGATATCCTATTGATATCTTTTTTATGAACTAATCTGGAAGTATCGCTTTTCCAAGTTTTGCCATAATTTCTAAAGTTCGATATGCTTTTTCATCATGTAATCCTTGTAAATCCTCTTCTAACTTTTTTAATTGTTCGTAGAGGATTTCCATTGTATTAATCTTAATTTCTAGTCCACGATTTTTGTATGCATAAGTACGGTGCATGTTGTTTTCATACTCTTTTCTTGTGCCTGTATCTTCTCTTTTCACTTGTGAATATTTATCTGCGTTATTATTATCATCTACTGTTTGTGTCTTATCTGTTATCTGATCAGTGTCTACTCTATTCATGATATCTCTCCTTTCCATTCATATATTGTTATATGCTAATATTCAAGTAACCTTCCAATCTTTGATGTTTGCTGAATAAGATTTTGCGTATCTGATTATTTCAACCATACTGTTTATGTCATAGTCCTTATTTTTGTTTAGAATATATTTGATTACACTTAAAATATTTTCTGCTTTCTGGACTGTTTTCTCAATCTGTTTCTTCTCACCCATAAGACAGATCATGAATTCAAGTATCCGTATTACATCCTCTAGGTTTTCAAGTGTTTTGTTAAGGTCAACTCCTTGAAATAAATTATCGACTATTTCATTTCCTATCAATGCTCTTTCTTTTGCTTCTCCAGTTAATAGTGTCATTGGTTTTCCCTTCTTTCTATTTTCATAGATATCATATTGATATCCATGTCTTTTATGGGGATATTATATTGATATCCTAGTAAACTATAGGGATATCATATTGATATCTGAAAGAGGTTAGATATTATATTGATATCCCTTTTTGTGTTTTTGGATATCCTATTGATATCCTAGTCAATCATAGGGATATCATATTGATATCTGAAAGGGGGGTAGATATTATATTGATATCCTGTTCTAGCATGTATATTTTTGATTAAAGAATAATCTTCACATCTTTACCTTCCAATTCTTCTGACAAGTATTCCTTGATGGCTTCCATTGCATTGACTCTCCATCCTGTTCCACCTGCTTCAAATAATGCAGCTGCTGGACCTGTTTTCATTCTGAATACAAATTTGTTATAAGGTTGTTGTAGTTCAGGGAATGTTCTATATGGTGCCAGTTCTACTGGATTAGGTAGTTGTATATCTGCTACTCTTGCTATTCCTGTTCTTGCTGTTACTGTTTGTGTTACTCCATCATCACCAGTGTTTTGAACTATTTCTTCTTTTATGTTTCCTATGATCTTCAACATGGTCTGCATATCAAGGTTGGGTTCGAAGCAACTTTGTAACATGATGTTGAAGCTTTCTGTATCCATGAAGCTATTGAATTCTACCTGTGGTAATATTGCCTTGGCTTCTACTAACTCCTCTCTTTTCCTGTCTTTGTTGAGCTTTGAATATACTCTGACGATACTTGGTGATTTTATATGT
>NZ_BTPT01000077.1:0-3753 GCF_054408565.1 Vallitalea sediminicola | reverse complement strand
AGTAGGTGGCTGCCAGATTACAAATACTTACACGCCTGGCGTGTTATGGGCTCATAGCTCAGCTGGTTAGAGCGCACGCCTGATAAGCGTGAGGTCGGTGGTTCGAGTCCACTTGAGCCCACCAAAATAAAATTTAATAATATAACATAAATGACCCTGGGGGTATAGCTCAGTTGGGAGAGCACCTGCCTTGCAAGCAGGGGGTCAGGAGTTCGAATCTCCTTATCTCCATTGTCTCTTAAAAGTAAAAAAAGAGACTTGACAAACAAAACAAGCTGTGATAACATAGCTAAGCTGTTTGAAAATAAAAAGATTATAATGAAAGAAAAGTTTTGCATACGCAAAGCAGTTCTAAAAAAGATTATAATGAAAGAGATTGTTTTACATAAGTAAAGCCAACTCTTGAATGAACATTGAAAACTACACATTGTAAGTTATTAATCTGAACTTGTCAAGAACGTTGATAAGAGAAGAAGAAATAACTAGACATCAAATTAATCAAAATCCTTGAAATAAATGTAGAACCATATATCGCGTATGGAACTATATAAAAACAAGAAAGAACCAAAGCAAACAAGCTACGAAGGATCGTGTAAACGATTCCTATAGAAATAACTTGTAAATCTTAGCTCTTAGATGACTATAATGAACGCCTTCAAAAGCGATTCATGGCAACGTAATTCCGAAAGGGAAAACGTATAGGTCAAGCTAATAAGAGCATAGGGTGGATGCCTTGGCACTAGGAGCCGATGAAGGACGTGATAAGCTGCGAAAAGCTTCGGGGAGGCGCAAATAGCCATCGAACCGGAGATATCCGAATGGGGAAACCTGGCTAGGAAATACCTAGTTACTGCATAGTGAATACATAGCTATGCAGGGGGAACTCGGGGAACTGAAACATCTAAGTACCCGAAGGAGTAGAAAGAAACATCGATTCTCTGAGTAGCGGCGAGCGAAAGGGGAAGAGCCCAAACCTAATAACCTAGTTATTAGGGGTTGTGGACTGCATAAGGTATCTTGCGAATTAACCGAATGGTTTTGGGAAAGCCAACCAAAGACGGTGAAAGTCCGGTAGGTGAAAATTCAAGAGAGCTGGCAGTATCCAGAGTAGCACGGGACACGAGAAACCCTGTGTGAAGCTGGGGGGACCACCCCCCAAGGCTAAATACTACCTAGTGACCGATAGCGCATAGTACTGTGAAGGAACGGTGAAAAGAACCCCGGAAGGGGAGTGAAAAAGAACCTGAAACCCTATGTTTACAAGCAGTCGAAGATCTATATATGATCGACGGCGTACTTTTTGTAGAACGGTCCGGCGAGTTACGTATATTGGCAAGGTTAAGGACTTAAGGTCTGGAGCCGAAGGGAAGCCAAGTCTTAACAGGGCGTTAAGTCAGTGTATGTAGACCCGAAACCGGGTGACCTACCCATGGCCAGGATGAAGTTACCGTAAAAGGTAATGGAGGTCCGAACCCACACGTGTTGAAAAACGTGGGGATGAGCTGTGGGTAGCGGAGAAATTCCAATCGAACCCGGAGATAGCTGGTTCTCCTCGAAATAGCTTTAGGGCTAGCCTTGATGGAGTCTAATGGAGGTAGAGCACTGAATTGTCTAGGGGGCTGCGAAGCTTACCAAAACATATCAAACTCCGAATGCCATATAGATGCTCATCAGGAGTCAGACTGCGCGAGATAAGTTGGGTAGTCAAAAGGGAAAGAGCCCAGACCACCAGCTAAGGTCCCAAAGTACATGTTAAGTGGGAAAGGATGTGAGATTTCGAAGACAACTAGGATGTTGGCTTAGAAGCAGCCATGCATTCAAAGAGTGCGTAATAGCTCACTAGTCGAGAGATCTTGCGCCGAAAATGTCCGGGGCTAAAACATGACACCGAAGCTGTGGATTGATACTAAGTATCAGTGGTAGAGGAGCATTCTTAAAAGGGAAGAAGCTGTACCGTAAGGAGCAGTGGACTATTAAGAAGAGAGAATGCCGGAATGAGTAGCGAGAGAGAAGTGAGAATCTTCTCGGCCGAATATCTAAGGTTTCCAGAGTAAAGCTGATCTTCTCTGGGTAAGTCGGGACCTAAGGCGAGGGCGAAAGCCGTAGTCGATGGACAACAGGTTGAAATTCCTGTACCGCATACAAACAGAACTGTGGGGACACAGGAGGATAAGAGAATCGGGGAATGGAAAAACCCGTTTAAGTACAAAGGATAAGATGGAAGGAAAATCCGTCATCTGTTTCTGAAGTGCGAACAGGACCGAAATTTAAGTAGGGAAGTCTCTGAATCCATACTGTCAAGAAAAGCCGCTATTGTTTTGTATGTGCCCGTACCGCAAACCGACACAGGTAGATGAGGAGAGAATCCTAAGGCCGACGGGAGAAGCGTTGTTAAGGAACTCGGCAAAATGACTCCGTAACTTAGGGATAAGGAGTGCCTCATAACGAGGCCGCAGAGAATAGGCCCAAGCGACTGTTTAGCAAAAACACAGGTCTCTGCAAAACCGAAAGGTGAAGTATAGGGGCTGACGCCTGCCCGGTGCTGGAAGGTTAAGAGGAGGGGTTAGCGCAAGCGAAGCTCTGAATTTAAGCCCCAGTAAACGGCGGCCGTAACTATAACGGTCCTAAGGTAGCGAAATTCCTTGTCGGGTAAGTTCCGACCCGCACGAAAGGCGTAACGATTTGGGCACTGTCTCGACAACGCGCCCGGTGAAATTGTAGTACCAGTGAAGATGCTGGTTACCCGCGACAGGACGGAAAGACCCCGTGGAGCTTTACTCCAGCTTGATACTGGGATTCGGTATTACATGTACAGGATAGGAGGGAGACGTTGAAGCAAGGACGCCAGTCTTTGTGGAGTCGATGGTGGGATACCTCCCTTGTAGTACTGGATTTCTAACCTGGCACCATAAACTGGTGTAGGGACAATGTCAGGTGGGGAGTTTGACTGGGGCGGTCGCCTCCGAAAAGGTATCGGAGGCGCTCAAAGGTCATCTCAGAATGGTTGGAAACCATTCGAAGAGTGCAAAGGCAGAAGATGGCTTGACTGTGACACCGACGGGTGGAGCAGGTACGAAAGTAGGACTTAGTGATCCGGTGGTATGAAAGTGGGATTGCCATCGCTCAACGGATAAAAGCTACCCCGGGGATAACAGGCTTATCACTCCCAAGAGTTCACATCGACGGAGTGGTTTGGCACCTCGATGTCGGCTCATCGCATCCTGGGGCTGTAGTAGGTCCCAAGGGTTGGGCTGTTCGCCCATTAAAGCGGTACGCGAGCTGGGTTCAGAACGTCGTGAGACAGTTCGGTCCCTATCCGTCGTGGGCGCAGGATATTTGAGAGGAGCTGTCCTTAGTACGAGAGGACCGGGATGGACGAACCTCTGGTGTATCTGTTGTATTACCAAGTGCATAGCAGAGTAGCCAAGTTTGGAAGGGATAAACGCTGAAGGCATCTAAGCGTGAAGCCCCCCTCAAGATAAGATATCCCATGCCGTAAGGTAGTAAGACCCCTTGAAGACTACAAGGTTGATAGGTCGGAGGTGTAAGCATGGTAACATGTTCAGCTGACCGATACTAATAGGTCGAGGGCTTGACCAAGCTTAAGTAGTTAAGCTAAGAGTTAAGATATATAAGTTATGTAGCAAATGCAGAGGTTGATTAAAGGATAATTTGTTGTGCAATGTGTTGTTTTGAATGTTTATAATAATTTAAAAAGTTAGGTATATCCTAACTATTTTTTACCAAAAATTA
>NZ_BTPT01000076.1:0-2432 GCF_054408565.1 Vallitalea sediminicola | reverse complement strand
TCCAATAAATGCACAGAAATCCCCACAATGACTAAGCCAATATTCTTGTTGCCAACCACAGTATCCTGGTGTTCTATGTACCAATTCATCCAAATATTCTTCTTTATTAACTTTATCACAACTTTGATCATCTTGAAACATTCCATCATACTTTTCTGAAGCTTTTCCATTTTTTATACACCATGGACATATATTCTCTACTTCTTCAATAGCATAAAACGGACCTACGTTGTAAATGCTATAATGAAAATGTAGAAAAGTTCCAACATAAAAATGTAGGAATTTATACAGTTTTGTTTTAGCATTTTTTGCTATAATTGTGCTATCAATCCATATGGAAGGGGTGCACAATTATGCGAGTAGATATTCAAACTTTTATCAAACAATACACACGAGAGGAGAGGTGCCTATTGAACAAAAGTGAATTGGCAAGAAGATTTAACTGTGATCCACGTACTATTGATAGACATTTACAAATAGAATCTGGCAAACTTATACATAAGAAATCTAACAGGAAGTATTCATCTATTTTAGACGCTTATAAATCAATTATTATTGATAAGGTAGATGTTCACGGTGCTACTGCTATGGCAGTATACAAGTTTATCTTGAAGAAGGGATATCAAGGTAAATATTCAACAGTATCAGCTTTTGTTAACAGTCATAAGAAAGATGAAATCCAAAAAGCAACTATTCGTTTTGAAACAACTCCTGGTCTTCAAGCCCAAGTGGATTGGAAAGAGAATCTATCTATGATAAATAGGCATGGTGAATTGTTTAACATCAACATCTTTTTAATAGTCCTTGGATATTCTAGAATAAAGTATACCTGCTTAACAACGGATCGTAAACAAGGCACTTTGTTTATGTGTCTGATAAACTCTTTTAGATATTTTGGTGGAATACCTCATGAAATACTTTTTGATAACATGAAAACAGTTGTAGATAGGAATAAATCAAACTTTACAAGAGTTCATTTTAATGAGACATTTAAACATTTTTCTGATGATGCTGGATTTAAACCCATGGCATGTAGACCCTACAGGCCTCAAACTAAGGGAAAAGTAGAATCTCTTGCAAAACTTACTAATCGACTAGTAGTCTATAATGAGGAATTTGAAGATTTTAATAATCTAGCAACAATTGTTAGTGAATTCAATTCTGACATAAATTCAGAGGTATCACAAGCTATAGATGAAGTACCACTTAATCGCCTAGAAAAAGAACAGGAGTATCTTAAACCACTACCAATGATGGATATGTTACTGTGGTATATCTCTCGCCAAAAAGAATATACCGTATCTAAAGAGTCCATGATTAAGTATAAGGGGAAAAAATACTCCGTCCCTACTAAATATATTGGTAAAAAAGTTCATGTTAATGAAACCTCTGACGGTAACATCTGTATTTATTATAACGAGGATTTTATTGTTTGTCATCCCATTGGCGAAAAAAGATTCAATTATAAACTTGGACATATGCACGAGATACTAAAATCGGATGCTTGTAAGCATCTATCCGATAAAGAAATTAATACCTTCATAGCAGAAAATATCTCTATGATGGACTTATTTTTAGGAGAGTGATATCTATATGTATGCAAAGCTTTTAAATAATCTAGAAGTGCTAAAATTAGAGAAAATGCACTCCTATATACCAACATATCTAGATACTGTAGCAAAGGAAGGGGTTAGCGTACTAGATGCGCTGCTCCACCTTACAGATAAAGAAATACTCTATAAGAATGAAATGGCATCAAAGATACAAGTAAGTGTGGCAGGTTTTCCATTTGTGAAGCGAGCTGACGAATATGACTATGATTTTCAGCCATCTGTTAAAAAGGCACAGATTATGGATTTATGTACTTTAAGATTTTTAGAAAAGAAAGAGAACATCCTCTTTTATGGTACGCCTGGTGTTGGAAAAACACATCTTGCAACTGCAATAGGTGTAGAAGCTGCTAGTAAACGGCAATTAACCTATTTCATAACATGTCATGATTTGATCCAGAATCTAAGGAAGGCTTATCATGAAAATCGTTTAGAAACAAGATTAAAGCATTATAGTAAATACAAAGTTCTTATAATTGACGAAATAGGCTATTTACCAGTGGACCAACTTGGTGCAAACCTATTCTTTCAACTCATAACAAAACGCTATGAACATAATTCAACAATCATAACGACTAATCAACCATTTAGTAAATGGGGAGAAGTTTTTTCAGATATGACATTAGCAAATGCAATCCTCGATAGATTACTGCATCATTCTCATATTATCAAGATAATTGGACCTTCTTATAGGACCAAAGATGTGTTGGATTATGTTCAAGAAAGTAAAAGTAATACTATGTACAAACCATCCTAAACACCTTGGAATTTTTATGCATTTTCATGTTGGAACTTTTATGCATTTTGATGTTGACATTTACA